>VFGE01000030.1 GCA_009392515.1 SAR202 cluster bacterium
TTCTTTGGAGGAAGGTAATGTTACAACCACGGAGAACTAAATATAGAAAAATGCATCGCGGCAGAAGGAAAGGCAATGCACAGGCAGGTAACCAAATAACATTTGGTGAATTTGGAATGAAAGCCATTGGAAGAGCGTTTATAACTGCAAGACAGATCGAAGCTGCAAGAAGAACTATAACTCGAAGGTTTAGAAGAGGTGGTCAGGTTTGGATACGTATCTTTCCAGATAAGCCAATTACAAGTAAACCTTTAGAAACCCGACAAGGGGGAGGAAAAGGTGCTGTTGATCAGTGGGTGGCTGTAGTTAGGCCTGGAAGGGTTTTATTTGAGGTTGCTGGGGTATCAGAGGATGTTGCGAGAGATGCTTTGTGGCTGGCTTCTCAAAAACTTCCCATAAAGGTAAAAACTGTGGGTAAAGAGGATTTATATACTGCTTAATTAATAATGTAGTAGGGATAAATAATGGACGTTCAAGATATTAGAAAAATGAATAGAGAAGATTTAGCAAAAGAGATGGAAGACAGTCATAAAGAATTAATGGCGCTTCGATTTGGTGCTGCTACGCGGCAATTAAACGATACTTCTCAAATAAGTAAAGTTAGAAAGAAAATAGCTAGGTTAAACACGGTAATTCGTGAAAGAGAAATACTCGGGCAGGAATAATAATGGAAAAGATTAAAAAAATTAGAATAGGTACAGTTGTAAGTGACAAAATGCATAAAAGCATACTTGTTGAAGTTGAACGAATGCAAAAGCATAGAATATATGGCAAAAGAATTCGTCGAGTATCTAAATACAATGTACATGACGAAAATAATGAATGTGTTGTGGGAGACAATGTATCAATTATTGAAACTCGACCAATATCTAAAACCAAAAGATGGAGAGTTTTGAATATTAATAAAAAGAGTGAAATGAATCAGCAAGATCTTTCACCATTGGCAGAGGAAAATGCCACAGATAGTCAAACAGAAGATGCATAGAGGGAAAAAGTGATACAGACATACTCAAAATTAAAAGTGGCAGATAATTCCGGAGCAAAATCGATTCAATGTATTAATGTTCCTGGAGGTACCGGAAGAAGATATGCATATGTAGGTGATATCGTTGTTGCTTCAGTGAAAGAGGCAGAGCCCAGAGCTGCTGTAAAAAAGGGCGATGTGGTTAAAGCTGTTATAGTCCGAACATCATTTCCTATAAGAAGAAAAGATGGTTCATATATCAAGTTTGATGAAAATGCAGCAGTCATATTAACAGAGAGCCAACAACCAAGAGGCACGAGAATTTTTGGACCAGTAGCGAGGGAATTGAGAGAAAAAAATTTCACTCGAATTGTGTCCTTAGCTCCGGAGGTTTTATAAATGAAAATCAAAAAAGATGACCAAGTTAAAATATTATCCGGTAAGGATGCGGGAAAAACAGGTAAAGTTCAACAAGTTTTTCCCAAACACTCGAAAATTATTGTTGAAGGAACAAATATGGTTTCAAGACATATGAAGGCTAACTCTGATATGAGACAGTCAGGGATTATAACTAAAGAAGCTTCTTTAGATATATCTAAAGTTCAATTAATGTGCCCCAAATGTAATAAAGGGGTAAAAATAAAATATACCTTACTTGAGGATGGCAAAAAAGTAAGAGTTTGTAATTTATGTAGTGAAATGGTAGATCAGTAATCATGACAAGTAAACAAGTAGCAACACCAACTTTATTAAATAAATATCGTCAAGATATTATGCCTGTAATGATTGAAGAATTTGGGTATAAATCACCGATGCAAGTTCCAAAATTAGAAAAAGTTGTATTTAACGTTGGGGTTGGAGAATCACTAACAAATTCAAATGCTATCGAATCAGTTGTTAGAATGATTTCAACCATTTCTGGACAAAAACCTGTAATTACAAAAGCAAGAAATTCATTGGCAGGGTTCAAAATTCGTGAAGGTATGAGTATAGGCGTTATGGCAACTTTACGATCTAAACGAATGTATGAATTTGTGGATAGATTGATAAATGTTGCCTTACCTAGGATTAGGGATTTTAGAGGTATACCGACAAAATCATTTGATGGAAGAGGAAACTATTCTTTGGGAATAAATGAGCAAGTAATATTTCCTGAAATAGATTATGCCCAAATAGATAAATTAAGATCTTTTCAGGTTACTGTTGTAACCTCAGCAAATTCAGATAAAGAGGCATTAAGATTATTACAGTTGATGGGATTTCCTTTTATACAAAATCAAAATCGTCAAAATTAACGAGGTAGAAAATGGCAAGAAAAGCTTGTGTAGAAAGAGATAAAAAAAGAGATAGAATGATCGAAAAATATAGTGATCAGTGGGAAACAAATCGCTCTATAGCATTAGATAGTAATTTAAGTTGGGATGAAAGACAACAAGCACGTTTAAACATGGCAAAACTCCCTAAAAATTCCCATTCAACAAGAAAAAAGAATCGATGTTTCGTAACTGGCAGATCACGTGGTTACATTCGTCATTTTGGACTTTCAAGAATAACATTTAGAGAATTAGCCCTTCGAGGTGAACTTCCAGGTATAAGAAAAGCAAGTTGGTAGGTGCTAAGTGAGTATGACAGATCCTATAGCTGATATGTTAACAGTAATACGAAACGGTATTCTAGTACGACGTGAGAAAGTTGATACTCCTCACTCAAAACTAAAAGTTTCGATACTTGAAATATTAAGACAAAGTAATTTTATCGATAATTATGAAATTACTGCGGATGGAAATAAGAAAAGATTACAAATTGGTTTGTTATACGATAGTGATAAACCAGCTATTGAAGGACTGAGAAGAGTTAGCAAGCCAGGTTTAAGAGTTTATATGAATAACAAAGAACTTTCTAAGTTTTTCGGCTCAAGAGGAATTTCAGTCATTTCCACCCCTGATGGGGTTATGACAAGCCAACAGGCCTGGAAAAAAGGAATTGGAGGAGAATTGCTTTGCCATGTATGGTAAACAATTTAACTAAGGAGAAAAAATGTCAAGGATAGGAAACAAACCAATACAAATACCGTCTGGTGTAACAATTGAGATAGCTGAGAGCATGGTGACAGTAAAGGGACCAAAAGGCGAGCTTTCACAATATGTTAACGATGGGATTATACTCAAACAAGAAGAAGATCAAGTTTTGGTTACTCGTCAAAGTGAATCAAAAGAACACAAATCTCTCCATGGTTTAATACGGTCACTTGTTGCAAATATGGTAGAGGGTGTTTCCTCTGGTTTCGAAAAAACACTAGAATTAGTTGGTGTTGGGTACAGAGTACAACAATCAGGCAAAGGGGTAAATTTGCAATTAGGCTACTCGCATACTATTGATGTTCAACCCAAAGAAGGAATAACTTTTGAATTAGAAGGAAATAATTTGATTAAAATACAAGGTATTGATAAACAGGCTGTTGGTGAAACTGCGGCAAATATCAGAAAATTACGAAAACCTAATGTTTATACTGGCAAAGGTGTTCGTTACCAAGGTGAACAAGTTAGAAGAAAAGCCGGTAAGAGTGGAGCTAGCGGTGGCTAAAATAACAACAAAAAAAGGACAAATGATTTCTAGACATGCAAGAGTGCGTAAGAAGGTGATAGGGACATCCCAAAGACCCCGACTTACAGTATTTAGAAGTTTAAATAATGTTTATGCACAAATCATTGATGATTCGTTAGGCAATACTATAGTAGCTTCCTCAAGCTTGAAACTTGATACTGGTGGTCAAAAAAAATCTGAAATTGCATATATTGTAGGTAAAAACATTGCTGAACTTGCTAAAAAAGCAGGAATTAGCAAAGTGGTTTTTGACAGAGGTGGTTACAAATATCACGGCAGAGTTAAATCTTTAGCAGATGGTGCTAGAGAGGGAGGAATTGAATTCTAATGACATTCAACAGAAATAATACAAATCAGCAAGATTATCAACCTGAATTTTCTGAAAAAGTTGTTGATATTAAAAGAGTTGCTAAAGTTGTCAAAGGTGGTCGTAATTTAAGTTTTAGAACACTAGTAGTGATAGGCAATGGCAAAGGTAAAGTTGGTGTGGGATTAGGGAAATCCGAGGCTATACCTGACGCCGTGCAAAAAGCCACATCTGTTGCTCAAAAAAACCTTGTAAGTTTTGATTTGAAAGAAACTACAATTCCATATCAAGTTGAAGCTAAATATGGTGCAGCTCAGGTTATTATTAAGCCTGCTCCGCAAGGTACAGGAATTCGTGCCGGTGCTTCTATGCGTGCAGTTTTGGAACAAAGTGGGGTCAAGGATGTTGTTGCGAAATCTTTAAGAAGCCAAAATCCAATCAATGTAGTACGTGCAACTATTTCAGCTCTAGGACAATTAAGCGAAAAAAATTCTGGTGCTGAAGAAGTCCAAGATGGAGGCTCTGAAGATGTCCAAAATTAAGATAACTTTAGTCAGAAGTACAATAGGTTTGCCTCAAAACCAAAGAAAGATAGTAAAGGCCTTAGGTTTTAGAAAATTAAATCAGAATGTTATTCATGAAAGTTCACCCACAATTAATGGGATGCTTCATAAAGTTAAACATTTAGTATCCATAGAGGATGTTTCCATTACAGATGGAAAGAAAGGTGGCTCATGAAACTACATGAATTAAAGCCTGCCGATGGTTCAAAACGTAATAGAAGAAGAGTTGGGAGAGGAAATGGTAGTGGAATGGGAAATTATGCTACTAGAGGGATGAAAGGCCAGAAATCAAGAAGTGGCGGATCAATAAAACGAGGTTTCGCTGGAGGTCAATTGTCTATGATTAAGGGGCTTCCTATGCTTAGAGGTTTTACCAATAAGTTTAGAACTGAATATCATCCTGTGAATATCTCATCTTTAAATTCTTTTGAATCCGGTAGTACTGTTGGACTGGAAGAGCTTAGGGCAAAAGGGCTCATAAAAAACGAAAAAACAAAAATAAAAGTTCTTGCAAGAGGATCAATTGATGTAGCTTTAACTGTCAAAGCACATAAATTCTCAGAACAAGCTCAAAGTGCAATTGAAAATGCAGGAGGAAAGATAGAGCTGCTATAAGTATGACTACCTCAGCGTCAAGAAATAAAGGACCGGGAAGACCAGCGTTGTTACAAGCGCTGATTGATTCATTTCGCACACCTGACTTAAGATTTAAAATATTATTTACTCTTGGTATGTTAGTTGTGTTTAGAGCCCTAGCTCACGTTCCGGTTGTTAATGTCGATAAAGGAATGATTAGCCGTCTATTTGAACAAGGGGACCCTACTGGTCAACTATTAGGATTTTTTGATCTTTTCAGTGGTGGTGGGCTTAGATCCCTTAGCATCATTTCTCTTGGTGTTTATCCTTATATTACTGCTTCAATTATTATGCAAATAATGAATCCTGTAATCCCGTACCTACAAAACCTTGCAAAGGAAGGTGAACAGGGTAGACAGAAGATTAACCAAATAACTCATTATATGATGATACCAATAGCCATAGCACAAGGATATGGTCAATTAACTTTAATGAAGCGACTTGGAGGTATTAGTGAGGAGTCATTTAGTTCGACATTTGGCTTAGACACTATTGCGATTTTGTTATCACTTGCTGCTGGTACTGCTTTTTTAGTTTGGCTTGGTGAATTGATTACAGAACATGGAATTGGTAACGGTGTTTCAATAATTATATTTGCTGGTATAGTTGCAAACTTTCCAACAGTGATTGGACAAGGGTTTATACAAAGGAATAGTAACCTGGGAGGCCTTTTAACATTGGTTATACTAGGTTTGGTTATTGTCTTTTTGATAGTTTTGTTTAACGAAGCACAAAGAAGAATTCCTGTGCAATATGGGCGGAGCTCCTTTCGAGGGGGGCGTATGTATCGCCAACAAGGTACAAGCTATTTACCTTTGAGGGTAAATTCGGCAGGTATGATTCCCTTGATATTTGCTTTTTCAATAATGATTTTGCCAGCAACCCTTGCATCCTTTTTTGCAGACCCCACCAGTGAATCAATTGGTGGCAAGATAGCTAATTTTTTTACTGTTACTTTTTCTCCTGATACAGCCTGGTATTGGCTATTTGTGTTTATATTAGTTGTAGCTTTTACTTTTTTTTACACGATGATTATGTTCCAACAACAAAACCTACCAGCTACATTGCAGAGAAATGGCGGTTTTATACCAGGAATAAGACCAGGTAAACCTACAGGGGATTACCTTAATCGGTTAATCATACGAATAACTTGGGGTGGCGCCATATTTCTTGGACTTATAGCAGTAATGCCGTATTTTGCCACATTAATAACAGACATTAAAGCTATTCAATTAAGTTCTGCGAGTCTACTAATTGTAGTTGGTGTTGCTCTTGATACATTACGCCAGCTGGAATCCCAATTGCTTATGAGAAATTATGAAGGGTTTATGAATTAGTATGAATAATATTGTTTTTTTAGGCCTAGCAGGTGCTGGTAAAGGGACTCAGGCTAAAATACTTTCAAATGTTATGAATATCCCTATGGTTTCATCTGGGGATTTGTTTCGTTTTCATTTAAGTAATGAAACAGCATTAGGTATTGAAGCTAATAAATATATGAGTACAGGTGCACTAGTGCCAGATGACATAACAATAAATATGATTCTTCAAAGAATTGAAGAAGAGGACTGCAATAACGGTTTTATATTAGATGGGTTTCCAAGAACACTGGAACAAGCAGAAAGTTTACATAAAGCTGTTAATGGAAATATAAACAATGTTGTATATATCGAAGTGGCACAAAATGAATTGGTAAGACGGCTTTCTGATAGAGTTATATGTACGATTAAGTCATGTAACGCTATTTTGTCAAAATCCGATATTATGGGGATGGATTCAAATTGTCCAGTATGTAATGAGCAGAGTTTAACCCAAAGGAAAGATGATTTACCTGACGTGGTTGAAAATAGATTAAAAACACAGATCCCTTTAATTAACCAATTATTGGATTACTATAAAAATCAAGAAATTTTAATCAGTGTAGATGGTGAACAGGATGTTGATATCGTTGAATCTGAGATACAAATCAAATTAGGTATAAATCAATGATTTGGATTAATTGATACTTTGATGTACAATACCATATCTCGGGAAAAGGGAAAAAAAGAGTGAATATAATTTTAGGAACACAACAGCAAGGAATAATAATAAAATCTCAGAAAGAGATAGATATTATGCGTCGTGCAGGAGAAGTAGCTATAGGTACAAAAGAAACAATAAAAAAAGAAATACGAATAGGTATGACGACAAAAGAATTAGATCTTATTGCAGAAAATCAGATAAGAAGCATGGGTGCCATACCCGCCTTTAAGGGGTATAGAGGTTTCCCGGGAACTCTTTGTATTTCTATAAATGATGAAATCGTTCACGGAATTCCTGGTGACAGGGTGTTTCAGGAAGGCGATGTCGTTAGTATTGATCAAGGTGCAATTGTTGAAGGGTTTTATAGTGATACTGCTATTACTTTAATTATGGGAGAATCAGACAATAAAACAAAAAACTTAGTTTTAGACACTAAAGCTGCAATGGAAGCAGGAATAGCTCAGGCAATCCCAGGTAATCGAATTGGTGATATTGCTGCAGCAGTACAAAATATAGGTGACTCAAAAGGGTATGGGGTGATAAAAGATTTTGTTGGGCATGGTATTGGTCGATCTTTACACGAGGAACCAAGTGTTCCCAACGTTGGTGTGGCTGGAAGGGGCCCAAAACTTGTTCCGGGGATGGTTCTGGCAATAGAACCTATGTTTACTTTAGGCACATGGAAAACTCGCACTCTTGATGATGAATGGACAATAGTTACAGCTGACAATAGTCTTGCTGCACATTGGGAACACACCGTTGCTATAACCGAAAATGGTCCAGAAGTACTAACTTAGGGGTGGAATTTAAGGGAGAATATGTCAAAAAAAGAAACAATAGAAGTAGAAGGGACAGTAATAGATACATTACCAAATGCACAGTTTAAGGTTGAACTAGCAAATGGACATGAGGTTTTAGCCCATATATCAGGAAGAATGAGAATGAATTACATAAGGGTTTTACCTGGAGACAAAGTTTTAGTAGAACTTTCTCCATATGATTTAACTAGAGGAAGAGTTACTTTTAGATTTAGATAGAGGATAAAATGAAAATAAGAGCTTCTGTAAAAAAAAGATGTGACAAGTGCAAAATAATTAAAAGAAATAATGTTGTACAAGTTATTTGTTCAACAACACCTAGGCATAAACAAAAACAAGGTTAATAAACTTTGTAAGGAGGAAAGATGGCTCGTATAGCTGGTGTAGATATACCTGATAATAAAAGAATAGAATTGGGACTTACGATGATTTATGGCATAGGTCCAACAGCTGCTTCCAAAATACTAAAGCAAGTTCGTTTAGAAGGAAATCCCAAGATTGGCGATATTGAAGAATCTCAACTTCAACAGATTAGAGAAATTGTAGACCAAGATCACACAGTTGAAGGAGATTTACGCCGAGAAGTTAATATGAATATAAGGCGATTGATTGACATTGGGACTTATCGAGGAGTTCGTCACAGAACTGGTCTTCCAGTGAGAGGACAAAGAACGAAAACAAATGCAAGAGGTCGAAAAGGTGGAAAACGAACTATTGCAAATAAAAAGAAAGTAATAAAGAAATAGATATAAGGAGAAATAATGACACAATCTCGTCAGAGGCCTAGAAGAAGAGATAGAAAATCTGTACCAAAAGGTAATGCTTATATATCCTCAACCTTTAATAATACCATCATTACACTGACTGATTTAGAAGGTAATGCTATAGCATCTGGAAGTGCTGGAATGGTTGGATTTAAGGGAGCAAGGAAAAGTACTGCATTTGCTGCCCAGAGAGCAGCGGAAGCGGTTGCTAAAAGAGGAATGGAGCATGGTTTAAGAGAAATTGATGTTATGGTTAAAGGCCCTGGTGCTGGACGAGAAGCTGCAATACGAGCTATACAATCCTCAGGTATAGCTGTGAACAGTATTCGTGATGTTACCCCAGTTCCGCATAATGGATGCAGACCTCCAAAAAAGAGGAGAGTATAAATGGCAAGATATACTGGCCCAAAAAATAAAAAAAATAGAAGATTTGGATTACCTTTAAAAAATGGGAAACCTGATACCAAGAGGACAGGTACTGGAAGAGGGAGACGTTTATCAGATTATGGACTTCAGTTGAGAGAAAAACAGAAGGCTAAATATCTCTATGGGATTTTAGAAAGACAGTTCCGTAATTACTATTTGAAGGCTTCAAATCTTGAAGGTGTTACTGGAGATAGGTTACTTCAACTACTCGAAAATCGCTTGGATAACGTTGTGTATAGACTTGGTTTTGCAAAAACAAGACCACAAGCCCGTCAGTACGTTAGCCATGGCCACATTCAAGTAAATTCTAAGAAGGTTAATATCCCTTCTTATCAACTTAAAACTGGTGATCAAATTACATGGAAAGAAAGTTCTCAATCATCTGACATTGTGAAAAATGCCTCAGATAACGCTGGGTTTGAGTCAGTAGTCCCTACATGGCTAAATGTCGATTCAAGTCGGCTTTCTGGTGAAGTATTATCCGAGCCAACGCTTAGTGATGTTGAATTAATTATTGATACTAGATTAATTGTTGAGTTTTATTCAAGATAATTAAATTCTTGTAACGACAGGAGGAAATCATGGCAATGATGCCATCAACAGAAGAAGAATTAAATGATTCTATGGCAGTAATACCAGTATTACTAGTCGAAGAAGAAGACGAAAGATATGGTCGTTTTTCTCTAGGTCCTTTAGATAGAGGTTACGGTATGACTTTAGGTAATCCACTAAGGAGGGTTTTACTTGGTTCAATACCTGGAGCTGCCATAACTTGGGTTAAAATAGATGGTGTTTCGCATGAATATACTTCTGTTCCCCATGTTCGTGAGGAAGTTTTTGAATTATTGCTTAAATTCAAAGAAATAAGGATAAAAGCACTCTCTGATCGCCCAGGAAAATTAAGGCTAGATGTTTCTGGAGAAGGAGTAATTACAGCCGGAGATATTATGGTTCCAGGCGACTTTGAAATTGTAAATCCGGAACTGTATATTGCAACACTAGATTCTCCAGATGCTCATTTAGTTATAGAATTTAATGTTGAAAAAGGATCAGGATATATTTCAGCAAATAGTAATGAAGGGTATCCTATAGGAGTTTTGCCCGTAGATTCTATTTATACCCCAGTATCAAAAGTTAGTTATGCAGTAGAACCAATGAGAATTGGTCAAGTTACAGATTATGAAAAGCTAATTGTTGAAATTTGGACAGATGGTACTATTATGCCATCTGAATCCCTCATCGAATCAGGTAATCTTCTAGTAAAAAGTGCAAATTTATTGACAGCAATAGGAACTAGTATTGCAGAAGGTGGGGAAGAAGAATCTTCCAGTAGTACAAATTCTTCAGTCCCTCCAGAGATTTATAATAGTCTTGTCGATGGATTAGGCTTATCAGCCAGAACTTTAAATTGTTTAAAAAGAGCTAAACTTAATCGAGTTGGAGAAATATTAGAAAAAGATAAATCTGAACTAATGCAAATTAGAAATTTTGGACAAAAATCTATGGATGAGCTCTTCGATAAATTAAAAGAACTTAATCTTCTTCCTGAAGAAAACACTGAAAATGTAGAATCTTCAGATGACGAAGATGCTGAAGAGTAAAGAGGTTTTATATGAGACATAGAATAAAAGGAAGACATTTTAATAGACCTGCTGATCAAAGAAAGGCATTATATCGGTCTTTAGTACGATCTGTAATTATTAACGAAAGAATTACGACTACTGAAGCAAAAGCTAAAGAAGCAAAAGCTTTAGTTGAAAAATTGATTACCTATGGTAAAAAAGGTTCTTTACATGATAGAAGACAAGCAATGTCTTTTTTACCTGATAGTAGGGTTGTTTCGAAAGTATTTGATGATATTAGTCCTAGATATAATGAAAGAAATGGTGGTTACACCAGAGTACTTAAAATAGGAAATAGAAAAGGCGATAATGCCCCTATGGCCATATTGGAATTGGTGTAAAAGGATTAGAATGGATAGGAAAATCGCTTTACTAATTGAATATGATGGAACTAAGTATTATGGTTTTCAATATCAACCAAATTATCCCACAATACAAGGTGAAATTGAAAATGCATTGAATAACCTAAATCTTTCAACAGAACGAATAGAAGGTGCTGGAAGGACAGATACAGGTGTTCATGCAAAAGGACAGATAGCATCGTTTGTAACAAATACTAATCTAAATATTAAAGATATAGAATCAGGGATAAATCATTTTCTACCATCTGATATTGCAGTTCAGAAGGCTTACGAAACTCCAATAACCTTTAGTCCTAGAAGAGATGCTATTAGTAGAAGATATAGATATACATTTTTAAATAGGCCTACAAGATCTCCATTATCAGAAAGATATGCATATCGGGTATCCAAACATATAAATGTTGATAAAATGACAAAGGCATTGTTTGCGTTAAAAGGTACACACGATTTTGTAAATCTTTGTGGGAAATATAATGGTAGTACAGTTAGAAATATAATGGACGTGAGTATAAATATTGATGATGAAAGACTGTACATTGATTTAGAAGCAAATGCATTCTTACCTCATCAGGTAAGAAGGACAGCAGGTCTACTTTATCAGGTTGGTTTGAATAAGTTTGATTCAGAAGAAGTTGAAAAACTCATTGACATTGATAATCAGATTACTAGACCAAATATACCCACATTACCGGCATGTGGTTTAGTTCTATTAAAAGTTAAATACAAGGATATGTTTGAATATGACTATTATTAAAAGAAAAAAAACCTATACAGCTAAAAGTGGATCTTTAGACCCAAATTGGCATTTAATTGATGCAACAGATCAACCTTTGGGTAGATTGGCTTCTAAAGTTGCCGTAATACTTCAGGGCAAAGATAAGCCAACATACACACCTAATTTATTGACAGGAGACTTTGTAGTTGTTATAAATGCCAAAGATATTGCTCTTACAGGAAATAAAATTGAGGACAAAGTTTATTATCATCATTCTGGCTATCCTGGGGGTCTTAAAGAAAGACCTTTGTCCAAGTTAATGGAAACGGTTCCAGAAAAAGTTATATACAATGCAGTAAAAGGAATGTTACCGAAGAATGCAATAGGTAGACAAATGTTTAAACGATTAAAAGTTTATCCTTCTCAAGAACATCCACATAATTCACAAATTTCAAACAGTTAGAAATAGGAGACTTCATAATGGCTAATGAACAGTATTACCATGGTGTTGGTAAAAGAAAAACATCTATAGCACAGGTTAGATTATATAAAGAACCTGGTAGCGTAGTTGTCAATGGAAAACCTTTTACTGAGGCTTTTGGTTGGGATACATGGCAAACTATGATAAATAGACCATTAGACGTCACAAATAATACGGGTAAGTGCAGCATTCAGGTAAAGGTTGCTGGCGGTGGTATAGTTAGCCAGGCTGGTGCAATTAGACATGGAATTGCTAGAGCATTGGTAGCTATGGACGAGGAATTAAAACCAATTCTCAAAAAAAATGGGTTACTTACCAGAGATTCGAGAATCAAGGAACGAAAAAAATATGGGCTTAAACGCGCTCGTAAAGCTCAACAATATAGCAAGAGATAAGTATAATTTTTATCAAAGATATTACTATTTCGATTCGGTAATAATAGGATTATAGTGAGGGTCTAATTCGTTAGCCATTGCTAAATAATAACTTATATGGTCACCAAGTGTTAATAAAGAAAACAGGTGCGTAAGTTTGTAATTACCAACTCCATTTATCTCTCTATACAACAAGTCCTGTTTTTTCAATAAGCTTTTTAGTTGATTAAATTTTTTCTTTACTGATTCAGGATATAAATTTGATGTAAGTAAAATAAAAAAGGGATTTGTTTGTTTAAAAACTTTTGATTGATAACCCTCAATAGAATTGTGAAACATTTCCGGTATATTATCTATTACAGCAATTGTTTTACTATTTTCGTTTATTTGAGTTCTCCAACGGTTCGCTGTAGATGTAAGAAAATCCCCACTTATAATAATAGGAAGGCAGTTGAGAATTTTAGTACTAATATCCTTTGCTAGATTTTGCGAAGTTGGAATTCGAATTTGCAAACCATCAATCAAGGTTTCATTTATACTCAAACAGTCATTTATTTCTTCGTGATTAATATCAATTAAGTTATTTTTTGAAAAAAAAGCGATAAGAGAACCTAGTACAAAGGATAAGGAGCTTCTTGCTTCGAGAGTGTTAGGTATTTCTATTAAAGGAATTTTTCGTTGCTTCGCTATATTAGTTAAATCTCCTCCTTGTGAAATGATTACTATACTAGCTTTTTGCTCAATTGAGTCATTAAACATTTTTATTGTTTCTTCTGTATTTCCTGAGTATGAACAAATAAATACCAAAGATTGCTCATTGATTGACTTAGGTGTATTCCATGTTTTAACTATTTGTGTAGGTAGCTTGAGTTGATCTTTGACTAGATCTACAAATACTTCTCCGCCTATTCCTGATCCCCCCATTCCCATAAAGTAAATCGATGTAATATTGGGGTCAATCGCAATATTATTAACATTTTTTGTATTAATTCCATCCTGAAATAATTCAGTTGAATTAGTTATTCTTTGGATATATTTTGTGGAATCGTATTTTTTATATATATTAAGCTGATCTAAATAATCTGAATTTCTCAATAATCTCCTAACAAAATATGTAATCTTTTAACTCATTAATTATATTTGTAACTTCATGTTGGCTGTGCGATTCGGCATAAATTCTTATTAACGGTTCTGTTCCTGAAATTCGTATAGTACCCCAAGAATCATCTTTCAAGTAAAATTTAATACCATCCATATCAGAAGTAGATATAATTGATTTATTATCAATGCTTTCTATTGTTATATCTTGTAATTTTTTAACAATAATGGAATATTGCTTTGCTGTATAGCCAAAATCTGATCTGTCAAAAAATGTTCTACCAAATTTAGAATACATTTCATTTTTAAGTTGTTGTAAACTTTTTTTGCTTGTTGCTAATAATTCAAGGATTAGTAACGCGCTTATTATTCCATCTCTTTCAGGTACATGAAATTTAAAAGCATATCCTCCACTTTCTTCTCCAGCAATTAGTGCGTTTTGGGAAAGCATAGCCTCACATAAATGAGGAAATCCAACAGCGGTTTCTATTATTGGGACATTGTAATATTTAGCTATTTTAGTAAATATACTTCCCATTGTTATAGAAGTAACAATCCCGCCTAATAATTTTTTATTCTCAAATAAATGTAAAATAATAAGAGCAAAAGCTTCAGCGGTATTGATGTAATTTCCTTGACCGTCAAATAACCCAAGTCGATCAGCATCTCCATCAAAAGCAATTCCGAGATCATATTTATTCTCTAATAGTTGTGTTTGCATTTCCTCGAGATTTTTGGGTATAGGCTCTGGTTGGTTGATATCTGGAAATGAGGGGTTAGGATCTTTATGCAATTCAATGACATTTCCTCGATTATTATTAAAGAAATCGTCTAAAAAACCTATTCCTGCTCCATACATATAGTCTACAAGAATATTTATTTTACTTGAATTAATTAACTCCAAATCAACGAAATTTTTTATATTGTCGATATAATTTGGTTTTGGATCAAAATTTGTTAATAGATTGTTTTTAGATTTAGTTAAGATATTAGAGTTTACTTTAGATATTTCTTCTTCTACTTGCTTAATCACGTCTAAAGAAGCACTTCCACCATATTCAGACTTGTACTTTATTCCATTCCAGTTATAAGGATTGTGGCTTGATGTAACTATTAAAGCCCCACCTGCGTTTTTATCGATTACGCTAAAACTAAGAGATGGTGTTGGAGAAAATGTATTGGACAAGATGCAAGGTATTGAATTGGCGGTCAATATCTTCGCTATTTCCTTGGCATAAAAATTAGAATCTTTTCTTGTGTCGTATCCAACTATAATTGGTTTATTGTTTTGATTTGTATTAATCAAGTAATTTGATAGACCTTGAATACATTCTCTAACTGTTTGGATATTAAATCCTTGGCCCATAATGTCACGCCAGCCATCTGTTCCAAATTTAATTTCCAAAATGTCTCCTATAATTGCTCTTTTATTAATTTGGCAATATCAGTTGATTCCCAAGGCAAATCTAAGTCTTCTCTACCAAAATGTCCATAAGAAGCTGTGGGGGTATAAATAGGATTTCTGAGATTCATATTATTAATTATTGCCTGGGGCCTAAGATCAAAGTATGTGTTAACAATTTCAGATATCTTTTGATCAGAAAGATGTGATGTTCCAAAAGTTTCCACACTTACGGATATGGGTTTTGCCATACCGATTGCATATGAAATTTGTACTTCTGCTCTTTCTGCAATACCAGCAGCAACTAAATTTTTTGCCACATGTCTTGCTGCGTATGCACCAGATCTATCAACTTTTGTAGGATCTTTTCCGGAAAAAGCTCCCCCACCATGGCGGGCACTACCACCATAGGTGTCTACTAAAATCTTTCTACCTGTAAGTCCAGTATCAGCATTAGGCCCTCCTAATACAAAAAGACCCGATGGATTGATTTTTATTTCAGTAAATTCATCAATTAAAGATTCGGGTATAATGGGCTTGATTACATTTGATCGTAATTCTTTTTCTAGTTGGTCAGCTTTAACTTCTGGGCTATGTTGAGCAGAAACGATAATAGTGTGAATTCTTTTCGGTTTTCCCTGCGAGTATTCTACTGTAACCTGCGATTTTCCATCTGGCCTTAAATAATTTAAAGTGGAATTTTTCCGAACTTCAGCAAGTCTTTTTGTTAATTTGTGAGCTAGAGAGATTGGTAATGGCATTAGTTCGGGGGTTTCATTACATGCATACCCTACCATCATTCCCTGATCTCCTGCTCCAATGGTTTCATTTTCATTCTCATTTTTTGATTCTCGTGCTTCTAGAGATTTACTAACAGCAGAAGAAATTTCTGGAGATTGTTCTTTTACTGAAACCATAACACCACATGTGTTGTAATCTATTCCAAATTCAGCATTAGTATAACCAATATTTTTTAGTGTTGATCGCACAATATCAGGAATATCCACATATGTTTTAGTAGTCATTTCGCCCATAATAATTACTAATCCTGTAGTTACGCATGTTTCACACGCTACTCTTGCATTGGGATCTTGTGCTAATACTGAGTCTAAAATTGCATCAGATATTTGATCACAAACCTTATCAGGATGGCCTTCTGTTACAGATTCAGATGTAAACAAAAAACTATTGGAATCGTTAAAAGTAGATACCATATCTCTCTCTTTCTACGTACCTGTGGTCCAGCTATGTAAGTATTTAATTTGTTCTTGAGTTAAATTGTCTATAGATACACCCATAGTAGATAATTTTAGTCTCCCTATTTCTTCATCTATTTCTTTTGGTACGTCATGGACTGAAATTGATAATGATTTATTGAATTTAATGATATGTTCTACACATAATGCCTGATTAGCAAAACTCATATCCATTACACTAGAAGGATGGCCTTCAGCAGCGGCAAGATTTACCAAGCGGCCTTCCGCAAGTAAATTTATCTTTTTATCATTTACAGTATATTGTTCGATATATTGTCTTGTGAGTTTAGAAGATAAGGATATTTCTTGTAGTCCTGGTATATTAATTTCAACATTAAAATGCCCACTATTAGCTATAATTGCTCCGTCTTTCATATTTAACATATGATTTGTGTCAATTGCCTTAATACCTCCAGTGGCTGTGATAAACACATCTCCAACAACTGAAGCTTCCTCCATAGGCATTACGGAAAAACCATCCATTATTGCTTCTAAAGCTCTTGTGGGATTAACTTCAGTGACTATAACATTGGAACCTAATCCTCTAGCTCTTGAAGCAATACCTCTTCCACACCATCCATAGCCGGCAACCACAACTTTTCTACCAGACCAGAGTATATTTGTTGCTCTAGTTATTCCGTCTAATGTGCTTTGACCTGTTCCATATCGATTATCAAAAAGATGTTTTGTAGCCGCTTCATTTACTGCAATTATTGGATATATTAATTTATTTTCACTTGATAAGGCTTTTAATCGTATAACTCCTGTAGTTGTTTCTTCAGTACCTCCAATGATTGAATTACTGTATTCTTTCGGATTGTTATGTATTACTGATACTAAATCTGCCCCGTCATCCATAGTTATATTTGGCTTATACGACAAGGTTGCTTTTATATGTTCATAATATTTGTCATTATTTTCACCTTTGATTGCGAATGTTGATATCCCATATTCATTGACTAAAGCAGCAGCAACATCGTCTTGTGTACTTAAAGGGTTGCTAGCGCAAAGCAATACGTTTGCCCCCCCACTCTTTAAGGTAATCATTAAATTTGCAGTTTCTGTGGTTACATGTAGGCAGGCAGCTATGGTTATCCCTTTTAAGGGTTTTTCATTAACAAACCTTGTTTTGATTGAGTTAAGCACAGGCATATCTGTTGATGCCCAATTAATTCTTTCAATTCCAACATCAGATAATTTGTGGTCTGCTATATCATTTGGTGTTAAATTAGATGCCATTCATCTCTCCTATGGAAAACTTCCGCACATGTATATGATAGTATATTTAATAACTATTTTAGTTGGACTATTATTTTCTTTTTCATGTCATAAAAAAGCTAAGACTTATCAGTTGGTTCTTTTTTAGTAGTAGTGGCTTTTTTAGCAGTAGTTTTTTTAGCAGTAGTTTTTTTAGTAGTAGTAGTAGCTTTTTTAGTAGTAGCTTTTTTAGTAGTAGTTTTTTTGGCAACACTAGGTTTTTTAGCAGTAGTAGGTTTTGTAACTTCAGCGACTGTTTCTAAATTATTAACACGAGAGGTTCGTGTTGGAACTCTAGTTTTTACAACTGGATTTTCTAACCTTGTTTTTATCTGTAGTTTATTAGCCCTTTTTCGTCTTTTCATCAAAGATACGCGTTTTGTTTTATTCACGATTGATTACCTCACTTCTAGTTAATTAATTACTCTGCTGGGTAGCCCTTGGCTATCCAAGAGGGAGTTCCTTCTTCTATATTAAACAGTCTTTCTGATTCTATACCAACAGATGCTGCTAATTCACACGCCAAGGCACTTCTTACTCCTGCTGCACAAATGAATAATAATGACCCAGAATCTGGCAGTTGATCAACTTTAGAAAGAATTTCATCAACTGGTATATGTATTGCATTCTTAACATGGCCACTATCCCATTCGTCTTGTTGCCTAACATCAACAACTGTACATTCTTCACTATCAATTTTTTCTTTTGCTTTATCTATAGTGATTCTTTGGAATGGTTCCCCTGTATTAGAACTCATAAAATTCTCCTTTTATTATTTATAAACTTCACTAAAAAGTATTATTGAATGGTGGATATATTATACCAGACTCGGTAATAAATCCAGAAATATTTTCATGTGGGGTTATATCTGTTGTTATATTTGTCACAGAGATGGACTTAGGTGCTATCTCTGAATCATTAATATGTATAACTTCATTTCTGTTGCGTTCTTCGATTGGCAATGAAGCTCCGTTTGCTGATTCTATATCAATTATTGATGTCGGGGCGGCAACATAAAATGGAACATTGTTTTGCTTCGCGATTACGCTTAGAGAATAAGTTCCTATTTCATTTGCAAAATCGCCATTTTTAGCTATCCTTTGAGCTCCTACAATAACAGAATCTATTTTTTTATTTATCATCATAAAACCTGCTGCTGAATCGACAATTAAGTTTGTTGGTATGCCTAGTTGTGCTAATTCCCAAGTAGTAAGTCTTGCCCCATGTAAGAATGGCCTAGTTTCTGTGACGACCACATTGATATTTTTCTTGGATTCATGGGCTTTTCGTATTATACCTAGAGCTGTCCCATATCCTGAAGTTGATAGTGCACCAGTATTACCATGGGTTAATATTGTTTGTCCGGTAGATATTAGATTTTCACCTAAATTTACTATTCGATAGTTAATTGATAGATCCTCTTTATGTATTTTTTCTGCTTCTTTTTGCACAAAATCTTTCATTTCTTGCACAGTTGAGAGTGAATTTAATTTATCAAAAATTTTATATGTAACTTTTAATAAGCTATCCATAGATGGTCGAGAATTTATAATTTCATGAATGACATTTTCTAGATATTCTAAAAATTTTTGAACATCATTAGTAGAAACACTCTTTGCAGCTAAAGTTAAAGCATATGCAGCTGCAATGCTAAGTATAGATCCACCTCTAATAGACATAGATTTAATACTGTCTAGTACATCAATATAGTTGTTAGCAATAATCACTGCTTGTTCTTTTGGAAGTTTAGTCTGGTCAAGTATTTTTAATCGTTCATTTGACCATTCTAAAGGGTAAATTTCTGGCATATCTCCCTTTCTCTAATATACAACAATAGATCTCCCAAGAATTTCCCCATTAGAAAGTGATTGGTATGCTTCATTAATTTCATCAAATTTATATCGTTTGGTGATTAGTTTGTCGAGAGGGAACTGCCCATTTTTATACCAATCTAGGAACATGGGGAAATCGGTATCAGGATATGTAGCCCCTAAACTTCCTTTGTAAAGTCTTTGCCCACCAACAAACAATCTGGGTGGAATGGACATTGTGTGATTCCCGTGTGGCAATCCTATTAAGACAGCTGTTCCTCCAAGATTATTTGCTCCAGAACCGCCTGATCTTGTAGATTCAAGAATTTGCTCATTAGTGATTTTCACACCAATTGCATCGAATGCGTAATCTACTCCTCCATTTGTGATGTCTTTAATTTGTTCAATTGGATCGTTTTGAGAAGCATTGATTAAATGTGTTGCTCCAAATTCTTGCGCAAATTTTAATTTTTCATCATCTAGGTCAACTGCAATTACTGGATTTGCTTTGCTAATAGAAGCAGCTTGTATGGCGCATAATCCAACTCCGCCAACTCCAAATACTGCAACTGATTCCCCAGGTTTTACTTGTGCGGTATTTATTACTGCCCCCGCACCTGTTAAAACTGCACATCCAACAATACAGGATATATCTGTTGGATATTCCTTATCAATCGGTACAACATAATCACTATTTGTTAATACATCTTCTCCTAATGTGTAAACATTTCCATTAACCGGGATTTCATGATATGAAGCACCACTAAGTTCGGCAGGTATAGACCCTTGTGTTTCGACCCGCTTAACCCATGTAACGATTACATGGTCTCCTTCAGAAACATGAGAAACATTTTTTCCTGTTTTTGTGACAAATCCAGTGCCTTCATGACCAAGCACAAGTGGTCTAGGGAGGTTTGGATTTGCCATTTGGTGAAGTTGGGAATGGCATACACCGCTAGAATACATTTTTACTATTACTTGGTTTTCTCTAGGATCAGGAATTTCTAAATCTACAAGTTCCAAAGGTCCATCTAAGGTGAATTGAACAGCTGCTTTTGTTTTCAAATTAACTCCTTGTAAAAATAAAATTGCATGTAAATTATGACTGAGGAATTTGGGATCATCATTATAACATAAAAAGTCTGGTTTTAATCTATTTTGTTGTTATTGGAGGCGTTAATTTTTCTAATCTTGACACAACTTTATATAGGTAATAATATATCAGTCTGATCAGCTAGTGGAGTGTCCGTTTGCTGATTTTGTACGCAAAGTTGTTATTGTATTTAAGGAGGAAAATGTGAACCGATCTTTTCAACCACTTGGCGATAGAGTAGTTGTAAAACCTATCGAGAAAGAAGAAGTAACTAGTTCAGGGTTAGTGCTACCAGATACTGCAAAAGAGAAACCACAGGAAGGTGAAATTGTTGCAGTGGGAAGAGGTAGGGTAACAGATGATGGTAAAACTATTGAACTTGAAGTAAAAGTTGGAGATATAGTTGTATATTCAAAGTACGCTGGAACTGAACTCAAAGAAGAAGGCGAGGATTATTTAGTACTCAGGGAGTCAGATATACTTGCTAAAGTAGGATAATTCATTAGGTAATAGAAAAAATAAATTGTTTTGGAGGAATTAAATATGGCTAAACAATTATCGTTTGGTGAAGAGGCACGAAGATCTTTAAAAAAAGGAATTGACGCCCTTGCAGATTCAGTTAGTGTGACTTTAGGACCTAGAGGCAGAAATGTTATTCTAGATAAAAAATTTGGCCCACCTACTGTTTGTAGTGATGGTGTGACAATTGCAAAAGAAATTGAGTTAGAAGAACCTTTTGAAAATATGGGTGCACAATTATTAAAAGAAGCAGCAAGTAAAACTAATGATGTTGCTGGAGATGGAACAACAACTGCTACAGTTTTAGCACAAGCCTTAGTAACTGAGGGATTTAAAAATGTTGCGGCTGGAGCAAATCCTTTAGCTTTAAAAAGAGGCATGGATAAAGCAGTTGAAAGTATACGTGCCGAATTGAGAAAATTATCTCAAACTGTAGAAGGAAAAGAACAAATTGCACAAGTTGCTGCTTTATCTGCACATGAACAAGAAGTTGGTGACTTAATTGCAGAAGTTATGGAAAAAGTGGGTAAAGATGGTGTAATCACTGTTGAAGAATCTCGCGGACTTCAATATGACGTAGAGTATGTTGAAGGGATGCAATTTGACCGTGGATATATAAGTCCTTATATGGTCACAAATCCTGAAAGAATGGAAGCTGTTAATGATGACCCTTATATTTTAATCACTGACAAAAAAATAACTGCTGTTTCAGATGTTTTACCTGCATTGGAAAAAGTATTACAAATAACCAAGAACGTTGTAATTATTGCAGAAGATATAGAAGGTGAAGCATTAGCAACAATGGTAGTCAACAAATTAAGAGGAACTCTTAATGTTATTGCTGTTAAAGCTCCAGGATTTGGAGAAAGAAGAAAGGCTATGCTTGAAGACATGGCTATATTAACAGGCGGACATGTAATCAGTGAAGAAGTGGGAAGAAAACTTGATTCAGTTACTGTTGAAGATCTTGGTAGAGCAAGAAGAGTTGTTTCCACTAAAGAGGAAACAACTGTTGTTGAAGGACATGGTTCAGACGAGGCAATACAAGGAAGAATCAATCAAATTAAAGCCCAAATTGAAGAAACAACCTCAGAATTTGATCGAGAAAAATTACAAGAACGATTAGCAAAACTTTCTGGTGGAGTGGCAATCATACAAGTTGGAGCGGCTACTGAAGTAGAACTCAAAGAGAAAAAAGCGCGTGTAGAAGATGCGTTATCAGCAACTAGATCTGCTGTTGAAGAAGGTATAGTACCTGGTGGAGGATGTGGATTAGTTCGTGCATCTCAGTCAGTAGCTAAACTTAAATTAACAGGAGATGAGGCAACTGGAGCGCAGATTGTCTTAAAAGCAATTGATGAGCCAATAAGAGTAATTTCGTTTAATTCAGGTGCTGAAGGGTCTGTAATCTTGGATGCTATTAAAAAGGGCAAAGGTGATTATGGATACGATGCTGAGAATGAAAAATTTGGTTCAATGATGGAGTTTGGTATTATGGACCCAACAAAAGTTACCAGAGCTGCTGTTGAAAATTCAGTCAGTGTTGCTGCAATGATACTAACTACTGAGTCATTGGTAACAGAAATTCCTAGTAAGGCGCCAGCTATGCCAGCTGCCCCTCCAATGGATTACTAATACACTGGATTAACAATAAATACATCAATAGAGGGTACTCAAAATATTATGAGTACCCTCTATTTGTAAAAAACGTCTTTATTATTCATGTTCTTTTATTGTAAATAACAATTTGCTGAGTGATACTATCAGGCAATAAAGAAAAAGCAGTGGAGGATTTATATGACAGATTTGCGCAAATCGGCTGCAATTGTAGGCGCTTATGAACACCCGGTTAGATATGCTCCTGACAAAAGCGAAACTTTAATAATGGCAGAGAGTATTATTGGTGCTTTAGCAGATGCAGGATTAGAAAAAAAAGATGTAGATGCTATTTTTAGCGCTGGCGGTTTGAGTGGATATAATTTGGTAGATTATCTCAATATGCAACCTAAATATGCAGATTTTACAACTGTTGGAGGTGCATCTTTTGAATTTCATTTGTCTCATGCAGTTACTGCCATTGCTGCAGGAAGAATCAATTGTGCTGTTATAGTATATGCATCAACTCCACGCGTAACTGGTACTTTAGTAGGAACAGGTGGATTTGCTCGATATGGTTCAAGTCTTTCAGATCCCGTACCAGGAAGTTTTGAAGACCTATATGGAAAAACAACAGTTGGATTATATGCAATGATTGCTAGAAGACATATGCATCAGTACGGAACAACCAGTGAACAGTTGGCAGAAGTTGCAGTGGCTATGAGAAAACATGCAGGATTAAATCCCAATGCACTATTTCGAGATCCGATAACTGTTGAAGATGTATTGGCGTCAAGAATCATTTCAGATCCATTGCATTTGAATGATTGTTGTATTATTTCTGATGGTGGAGGTGCTGTCGTTGTAGCCTCTCCAGAGGTTGCAAGAAATTGTAAAACAAAACCTGCATGGGTGTTGGGTATGGCGGAAGCTATAGCACATCAGGGTGCTGGCAAAAGAGATTTGATTAACATAGCTGCGGCACAAACCGGAGCCCCTGCGATGGAAATGGCAGGAGTAAAACATAAAGATTTAGATATGGCTATGATTTATGATTCATTTACCATTACTGTTGTCGAAACTTTAGAAGATTTAGGGTTTTGTAAAAAAGGCGAAGGTGGAGATTTTGTAAGTGGTGGAAGAATTGAACTGGGAGGGGAATTGCCATTGAATCCTGACGGGGGAGGGCTTTCTTCTAATCATCCAGGTATGAGAGGTATGTTTTTACTTATTGAGGCCACTAGGCAGCTTAGAGGAGATTTTGCAGGTACTCCAAGACAAGTGGAAAATTGCAATCTTGTATTAGCACATGGAACAGGCGGTGCATTAGGTGATAGACATAGCGGTGGTACGATTATTCTAGGAGGTGATTAGATGGTAAATCAAATTCAATGGAAAAAACCATTACCTACAGTGACAGGTGAAACTAGAAAATTTTGGGATGCTGCAAGAAAAGGGCATTTAATGATTCAGCATTGTGAATCTTGTGGATATCAATGGTATCCGAGGGGGTTTTGTTCAGGGTGTTGGTCTAAGGATATAGAATATGTTGAGGCTAAAGGTACTGGAAAGGTTTGGACATATACAGTCACTTATCAAAACAGGACTCCTGGATTTAACGAAGATGTTCCGTACGTATTAGCGTTGGTTGAACTTGATGAGGGTGTTAAATTATTTTCAAATATTATAAATTGTGACCCTAAAAGTGTCACAATTGGTATGGATGTAAAAGTAACGTTTGTTCAAGCAACAAATGAAATTCATGTACCTATGTTTGAACCTTTATAACCAATTTGGCTGGTCTACAGTCATTTTTTGACTTTTGATATTTACATCAACAATTACTGATTTTATAGCTGGTACGAGTACTTCTTCATTATTATCAGTTGTTATAACGTAAACATCATTTGCACCAGTAGTAAGAATATTTGATATTCTACCCAGATATTGTTTGTTAACGTTGAATACATTTATACCAATTAATTCATAATAATAATAAGTATCGTTTTGCTGTGGCGGGGTTTGTGAAGGCTTTACGTAAATATATTTCTCTTTAAGTGTTTTTGCTTTTTCTGGAGTGTTATAACCATCGAGTAGTAAAATGTAATACCACTTTTGTTTAGAAGATTTTTGTATTAATACCTCTTGGTTATTAATTATTATTTTGTTGCCAGTGGTGAAACGGGACTTAATATCAGACAGGGGTCTTACTTTTATTTGCCCCTTGACTCCAAAAATGGAAAAAATCTGACCAACAGCAACAAGATCTGATTCCATCATTTAAACTTTAGAGAATTTCTAAATTAACTCTGGTTCCTGCTTTAACTGCAGCTACTCTTAAGAGAACTCTTATTGCTTGAGCAACTCTTCCCTCGCGGCCTATCAGTTTTCCTTTATCTTCTTCAGCAACTGTGAGTTTAAGAATAACTTTCCCTTCGTCGTCCTCTTCTTCCTCTACTATTACCTCGTCAGGGTTACTAGCTAAGGATTTTGCGATGTATTCAACAAGTTCTTTCATAATAAACCAATCCTCTATTCTTTTGTAGTTTGGTTAAGAATACTTTTCATTGCATCAGAGGGCTGAGCTCCTTTAGCAATCCATTCATCTATTTTACTATGGTTTAAGTTAATTGTTGGGGGGTCAGTTTTTGGGTCATATGTGCCGACGAGCTCAATGAATGCTCCATCTCTTGGAGATCGAGAATCAGCAACCACAACTCTGTATGAAGGTTGTTTTTTTGCTCCAACACGTTTCAATCTTATTTTTAGCATTTAAAACCTTATAATTACTATATGAGCTAGAAAGAAAATTCTATCTTTGTTCCTCGTTATTGTCAAACTTGTGCATATTTTTGCATTGTGTTAGGTTTAATTTAAATTTGCGAGGGGATTAAATTGCTAAATTCATTAAAAAATCCAATGGTTTTTTTACTAACCTCTATATTAGTCTTGAGCTTAGTTCCGTTTTCTACTTTTGTTGCCGCTATACCCTTAATTGAAAACCAGTGGGAATTGATCAATACCGAGGTTGGAGCAATTAGCGGTGTATATTTTTTGGGATATGTTTTAGGTGCAATTTTATTGGTCCCTATGTCAGATAAATATTCAACGAAAAATACATTCTTTTTTGCTGTTTGTGTATCATCATTTTCACACTTAGCTTTTAGTATTTTTGCGAATGGATTATTCTCAGCTTTATTATTGAGGTTCATAAGTGGAGCATCATTTTCTGCTATATATGTCATTGGTCAAAAAATTATTGGGCAAAACATATCTGCTGAATTGAGGGGTTCTTCAATTGGATTATATGTAACAGGATTTTATGCAGGTAGTGGTATTTCATTATTACTAGCTGGTTATTTATTACTTCTTTTTTCTTGGGAAACAGTTTATTTATTGGTTTCTTGTATTTCTATTATTAGTATATTATTAGGATTAATTTTTATAATTAAAATTGATCTTCTTCCAACAAACCCTGGTTCCGCGTTACTGAATCTTAAGGTTTTACTAAACAAAAGACTATTTGTTGCTTCATTTAGTTACGCAATGCATGCATGGGAATTATATATAATGAGAATGTGGTTTCCAGTATTTTTGGCATATTTATATATAGAATCTGGCTCGGAATTGAATTCTAGTGCTGCATTAGCATCTACGATAGCTGGAATTATAGCTATTGTCGCATCGTTTACGCCTCTTTTAGGTGCATCATATTCTGATGGTAAAAATAGAGCAAAAATAGCAATATTTATACTTGCTATAAGTAGTGTTCTTTCTTTACTCATAGGTTTAACAGTTTTATTACCAATAATATTTGCTATTATTATCGGGTTCATTTGGACGCTTTTTGTAGGTTCTGATTCAGCAATATACACTACGTTGATCACAGAAAATGCACAACCTGAAGAGCTGTCATCTAGTTTAGCTGTACATACAGTATTTGCTTTTGGGACAGCAGCAATTTCACCATTAATATTTGGGGTAATACTAGATGTTTTCGGAAGAAACGAATTAGGATGGTTTGTAGGGTTTTTTACATCTTCAATATGTGCATTATTTGCTATGATGTTTTTATATTTGGTCTATGTTCGTAAAGAGTAATCAACCTTAGGATTTTTAATACTAAGAAACATAAAGCTCGAACAAAATAATGTAATAATGAATAAACTGAATGGGATTAAATATGATCCATTAATGCTAAATAGAAGACCTGCGATAAATGGGCCTATTGCTCTACTTAATAGTTGAAACGGTAAGCTAAATCCTCTTATTGTAGCAAGGACATTTCTGTCAAAATATTCCGACCAGGCAACTGCATTTAGCAATTGTTCACCGCCAATATTCAATCCATAGATAATAGCAAATACTAAAGCCATTGGTATAGATGATGCCTGCAGTAAAATCAATGTGGCTAATGCAGCACCAAAGGATGAAATTGCTAGACAATATTTCACGGCAATTTTATCTGCAAAGTATCCCCAAACAAATCTTCCGCATATGCCTGAGAAAGCATGTATACTAACAATAAAAGCTGCAGTATAGGCAGAAAAGCCATTGTCTAATAGGTAACTCAATTCATGTACAACTATTCCGGTAATGGCAAGTCCATTAAGATTGAAAGCGATAATTAATTGCCAGAAAACAATTGTTTTCATTGCACTATATCCTTCTCTTATTTCATTATTACTTACATGTATTTCTAGATCATTTTTATCAATCGGTATTCCATCTGGAAGTAATCCAATATCTTCAGGCCTTCGTTTCATAAAAAACGAAGCAGGAATTATTGTTATTAAGGTAAATCCAGATATAAAAAACCATCCATATTTCCATCCATAGTTATCCATTAAAATGGCCATAATAGGTGTTATAAAAACTCCAACTAGCACCCCTCCCATAGTCCCAAAAGCCAAAGCTTTTCCACGTTTTTTAATAAACCATTTAGGAATAACAGACCCGATAGCAAATTCACCTGCCCCGGCCGAAGCAAATCCTCCAGCAATTCCAAAAAGGATAAGAAATTGCCATGGAGAATACACTTTAGTAATTAAATAAGTGCATAGAGAAGCAATTAATCCAGACAAGAACATAATTTTACCGATACCGTATCGATCTATTATTGGGCCTATTAATAAACTTAATAGTCCACCAACAATTATTCGAAAAGACATTCCAAGGGAAATTATTGCCCTGCTCCATTTTAGAGAAACCGACATAGGTTTAATAAAGGCAGTATATCCAAATTGCATCATTGTGCCGGATCCGGTACTAGATAGCATAATGGCAGCCACAATGACCCATCCGTAATATATTCTGTGTATAGTTTTTATAATTTACTCCTAATGTGGATATAGATGCTTGAATTTACAATCTTTGAACCATAATATTTATCGAGAGTTTTTACAATAGTTTTGGAGGATTTATGAAAGCGGTTCAAGTTAAAGAGTTTGGTGGTAGTGAGGTTTTAAATTACACGGATGTTGAGACTCCATCAATATCTAGTAACGAACTTTTGATAAAGCACGAATCTATAGGTGTTAATTTTATAGATATCTATCAAAGATCAGGGGCTTATCCAATGGATTTACCATTTATTCCGGGTTCAGAAGGTGCAGGCATAGTTACTGAGGTGGGCAAAAACATAAAAAATTTTAAAGTTGGAGATAAAGTAGCATATTCTATGGCAAGTGGTGGATATGCAGAATATACCAAAGTCACTGAAAATACAGTTGTTTCAGTTCCAGAGAGCATTGATTTTACCATTGCTGCTGCATCAATTTTACAGGGAATGACTGCACATTATTTAGCATATTCTACATTTCAATTACAGCCTGAACACACATGTTTAATCCATGCAGGTGCTGGAGGAGTTGGGTTACTCCTTATACAAATGGCCAAAAATATTGGAGCAAAGGTTATAACTACAGTTTCAACAGAAGAGAAAAAGCAATTGGCATTAGAGGCAGGTGCAGATGAAGTGATTATATATACGAAACAAAATTTTGTGGAGGAAGTAAGTAAGATTACCAACGGAAAGGGATTGCCTGTTGTTTATGATTCTGTAGGAAATACTACGTTTAATGGAAGCGTAGATTGTTTACATTCTCGTGGGTACATGGTTCTTTATGGGCAATCAAGTGGTGCAGTATCCCCAGTAGACCCCCAGTTATTGAATAGAAAAGGTTCTATATATTTAACAAGACCTAGTTTGGGAGCTTATATGCAAACTAGAGATGAGTTAAATTGGAGGTCTGGCGATATTTTTAAATGGATAGAAGAGGAAAAGTTAAAGGTGAGAATAGGTTTGTCTTTACCTTTATCTAAGGCAGCGCAAGCACAGGATGACTTGGGTGCACGAAAAACTACTGGCAAAGTAGTTCTTATTCCATAATTATAGATTTCTGAAATGTAATATTTTAGCAGTCAGAGATCCAAGATTGATCGATATAGCAATTCCATACGACCAGGTTAATAAACATATTACTGACTGAAGCGATCCGTAAACTATCTCTATTTGGGGATTAATTTCAAAATACCAACTAAGTATTGTTGTACATATATGAACACCAAAGCTAGCAACAAAAGATCCATAAAATATAAATAATGGCCTCACTTTGGTATATAGAGCAGTCTTAAATACCAAATACATTGCTAAACTTGTGAAAATTAGTTTAGTTGTAATAATAAGTATCCAAATAAAAAAATTAGTATCTTGATCTATTGTGGGGAAAGTGAAAATTTTGAAATGAATTGTTGGTATAAATGAAATAGTAGAACTATTTAATAGAACTAATATAGAGATAAATATATAGGTATAGAAAAGCATTTTAATGTCAATTAACCATTTTGAAATGTAAGATGGACCTTCGTGATCGATTCCCCACACATAATTAAAAGTGTTCCTAATAGCACTGAACACACTTAAGGTAGTAATTAATAACCCAATCATTCCTAGAAGACTGCCAATTTGGTTGTTTTTTGCAGAATTTAGTATTTGTACTTCTATGAATTCTTGGGAGAATGTGGGAATTATTGTGCTAATAAAACCTTCAACTAAAAGCATTTGAGTATCTTTATCTTGTGTTGTATATTCTCCCACTGATCCAATAAGCAATATAATTGGAAACATAGAAAAGAATAACCAGAAAGCTATTGACGATGCAAAATAATGTGATTTGGTTTCAAAAAAGTGTTTTAAAAAATATCTCATAAGGAATGTTATAAATCTTTACTTCTAATTTGTAAAATACTTTATCCTTATTTTGTATCTATTTTATTGGTTTCTTAAAGCCGTTATTGGATCTAATAGCGAAGCTCTCCATGCTGGGTATAAACCAGAAACAATTCCCACAACAGAAGCCACAGTAAAAGCAAGAACTATACTCCAAGGGGTTATTATTGTTATTAGTGGGGTTTCGGCAATTTCATAACCATCCAATAATGTAGAGCTTGTAATTCCGAGCAATATTCCTGCTATACCGCCCAATATTGATAGTGCAAGTGCTTCTATTAAAAATTGAAGAGCAATATCTGGACCTGTGGCACCTATAGCTCGCCTGATACCAATTTCTCTTGTTCTTTCTGTAACCGATACAAGCATGATATTCATAACTCCAATTCCTCCAACAAACAGGGATATTCCAGCTATACTACCTAGTAGTAGTGATATTGTAGTTCCTATTTCATTAACTGTTTCCAATAATTGAGTTTGGCTCGTTACAGTGAAATCGGGTTCATCAACTTGGTGATGTCGTTTTAAAAATTCTGTTATGAATTCTGAAACCTTTTGTTGGTCAATATTTGGCGAAGTTTTAATAGTTATTTGGTTAATAATCGTTTTTCCCGATGTGTTTTGAAGCCCTCTTAGTCGTTGTTGTGCCGAACTCACTGGGATGAAAGCATAATCATCTTGTACACTTTCTCCCCCAGTTGGTAGCAATACACCAATAACTTTAAAATTGAATGAAATTCTTCCATTAAAAAAAGAAGTTCTAATTGTTTTTCCTACTGGATTTTCTTCAGGAAATAAAGCGGTTGCAATATTTGAACCGAGTACCATATATAAAGAACCTGATGAAATATCTTTTGGCGAAATGAATGTTCCTTCAGATACGGATAAATTTCGTACATTAAGATAATCACTATCAGTACCTACTAGCTGTATTTCTTGGTTTAATGAGCCTACAATTGCTTGTGCGTTCCCAATATTTAATTGCGGAGCTGCAGCTTCTACTCCAGGTAAATTAGCCTCTCGTATAGCTATAACATCTTCAGCAAATAGAGTTCTGGCACTACCTCGGCGACCCCTAACACCTTGTTCACTAGCAGAACCAGGGCTAACAAACAATAAATCTGTACCAAGATTAGTAATTTCTTCTTTAATTCCTGCTTGAGTTCCTTGCCCAATCGATACTAGAACAATTACTGAGCCAACACCAATAAGTAAACCTAACATGGTTAGAAAACTTCTTAAACCATTTGCGCTTATTGCTTTTAAGGCAGTTAAAAATCCATCAAATAAACTCATAGAGCTACACCATTATTTTTTGTGTATAAATCTTCGGTAATATTTCCATCGCTCATTTTTATTTGTCGTTCAGCTAAAGATGCAATATGTGGCTCATGGGTAACTAGGACAATAGTTATCCCCTGTTCTTTGGCTAATTTAATCAAAATATCCATAACTTCTGAGCTAGTTTTTGTATCTAATGCCCCAGTGGGTTCATCGGCAAGAATGATTTTGGGATTTATAACAATGGATCTTGCTATCGCTACTCTTTGTTGTTCTCCACCAGATAGTTGATTAGGCGTGTGATAAATTCTTTCAGCTAACCCAAGCATTGCTAGTGCAGTGGCCGCTTTTTTCCTTCTATTAGAATCTTTTTGATAAATCAAGGGTAATTCCACTTGCTCCAAAGCAGTTAGACGTGGAAGTAGATTATAACTTTGGAAAATGAATCCAAAAATCTTACCGCGAAGTCGTGATAATTGAAAATCAGATAATAAGCTGATATCTGCCGTATCAATGTAGTACTTTCCAGAAGTTGGTGTATCCAAACATCCTATAACGTTCATTAAACTACTTTTTCCAGATCCAGATTGCCCAGTAATAGCTATAATTTCTCCGTCCGGTATTGATAAATTAATTCCATTAAGGGCTTTTACTTTACCAGCATCAGTTATGTATTCTTTTGTAATATTTTCGAGTTTTATCATCGTATTCTTCTGATATTTGGGCTTTCAAGAGAAGTGCCTTCCCTTTCTTCTTCTGTAGTTGTATTTGTTGTAGATTTTACTACTTGTGTTTCAATCAAAATAATATTTCCTTCTTCAAGACCAGAAATAATTTCCGTCTGAGAAAAATCTGTAAATCCGGTGGTTATAAATTGTTTTTCTGAAGTTTTGCTTATTTCATTTTGTAACAAAACATAAGATTTTCCGCCTTCTTCTTTAATTGATTTAGAAGGTATCACCAAGGCATCTAATTTTATCTCAGTTATTATTGTTACTGAACCATTCATACCGATGTGTGGAGGTGTAGGATTTAATAAACTTCTCAAAGAGTTTAATTGTTGTTGAGACCTGTTAGTTCCTCGTTCAGACCTATTGCCATTAAGGCAGCCGGCTTCTTGTAATTGAGTTCGTTGCTCAGGAGTTAGATTTCTTATATCTCTTGGATTTGAAATAGAGGTACCAATAGCTTTTTCCACACAAGCTAGCAGTTCGGTTCTATCGCCACTTCCTTCAGTTCTATTATTATTTCCTTCAGTTCTTTCTTCGGTAGAAATTCCTAGCGAAACCAGTATAGGTTGTAAATTTTCCATATCTAAAGATCCGATATTATTTCTAGTAATAATATTTGCTTTTACAGGATAAGAAACCACACCCTGGCTTATTTCTGGAATGAAACTTATCGTAGATATTTCAAAGAGATAAGATTGATCGGGCATGGCATTGAAATTAGCTATACCAAATTGTCCGGTTTTTATGTTAGGTAAATCTGTTTCAGATATGTTCATATCTATACTTATAGAATCCAAATTTGATAACAAGAAAGCATTTGTATTTGTAGTTACATTTTGACCTTTAACTATGTCAACACTTCCTATAGTTCCTGAAAATGGAGCTTTTAGCGTTAGATCATTTATGGTTTCTTCAGCTTCTGCAAGCGTGATTTTTGCTTTTTCAATAGAAAATTGTAATTGTTTAATGTCTATTTCACTAAGCCCAGCTAAATCTTCAGCATTACGTGCGTTTGCAACTGTTAAAGAAGCTTGTGCTTGATTTAAAGTGTTATTTGCTTGCTGTAACTCCTCAGTTGTTGGTTCAGCTAATAAGTCGGTATTCTGATCATTTTTATTTTGTAATCGTTTTTCTGCTATATCTAAAGATTCTTGCGAACTTACTTTAGCTTCATCTAATAGTTGTTTTTGCAATTTATGATTATCTAGAGCATTTTTATAGGATGCATCAGATTGTAATAAAGATGTAGTTAATGAGTATAAATCGTTACTAATAGCATTTACATTATTAATTTGATCACTTAAAGCTTTTATATTTATAGCACTAAGTGGAATATCATCTGCTCCACATACATCAACGCCCGAATTTTGATTTGTTGTGCAATAGTTTTGCCTAGCAACTTTTAAACTAGCCAATGTTGTATCTATTTGCCGACCTGCAGTAATTACAGCTTTTTCTGTTGTGCTGATATTTGTGGCTGTTTCAGGATTAGATTTAGTTAAATTTTCTAATGTTGTTTTGGCTGTATTAACTTGTTGTTTAGCCGTAGCAAGATCATATTCCATTGAAGACTTTTGTAAATTTGTTGCGCCAGCTAGTAAGTTGTCTAGTGTAATTTGAGCATTTAACACCTGAGATTGAGCATTTATTATAGATTGATTATTAGATGCTGTTTCCAGAGCAGAAAGAGGTTGTGTTTGTTCTTGCAGTATTAATTCTGCTTCTTCGAGTGTAATTTTGGCTCGATTCAATGTTCTTTCAGAATCATTGTTTATTAATTTAGCTAATGGTTGGTTTTTTTCTACATAATCTCCAACTGAAACATAGATTTCTAGAACTTTGCCAGATGTATTAAATCGAGTTTGTAATTGTTCGTCTGCAATAATTGTTGAAGCAGCCTCAACCGAGGTTGTTAAATTGGTTTTTTCAACTACATGTTCTGTTGTAATAGTTTCAAAAACAGCTTCTTCATTTTCATTGTTTATATAATCATATAAGAAATAAGAGCCTATTAAAGCTATCACTAGAAGAAATATAAGAACTTTGCTGAAACGGTTTGGATTTTTACCGGATAATAAAGAGTCGATATCAATGTTTGTACTCATACTCACTCAATTCTTTGAACGTTTATTATTAATATATATTATAATAAACGAATAGTATTGGAAAATGTCATTTAAACGAGGGAAAATGAAAGAATTGGCTAATCAAAAATGTGTTGCTTGTGAAAGAGGCGCACCTAAGGCTGATGATGAATTAATTCATCAGTTTTTACAAACATTTGATGAGTGGAACCTGATTACAGAAAACAACATTCCTAAATTAAAGAGGATATATAAATTTAATAATTTTAAATTAGCTTTAGAATTTTCTAATTTAATTGGAGACATGGCAGAAGAAGAAGGACATCATCCCTTAATCATTACAGAATGGGGTAAAGTTACTATTAAGTGGTGGACTCATAAAATAAAAAACCTGCATTTAAATGACCTTATTGCTGCTTCTAAAACTGAGAATTTGTACATAAATGTTTCTCAATAGATTGAATCAACAATTCATCACAAGATTTACAAAGAATTATTCATGGATTTAATTTTAAAAAATCGAAATTTTCGAACCTTTGTTTTTGCACAAACATTTAGAGATATAACTCTAATGTTATTTGTTACGTCCAATGGTTGGTTAGTTTTGGATTTAACAGATTCAACAATATTTGTCGGTTTAGCTGCAGGTTGTGGTGGGCTAGGAATGCTTATTACTAGTTTGTTAGCTGGATCAATTGTTGATAGGGTGGATAGAAAAAAGATTTTAGCACTCAGCCATTTTATTTTATCTATAACTTTTCTTGTAGTAGTGCTTTTTATTTGGACAGGAAGTATTAATATATGGATTTTGTTACTCACAACATTTATAGATGGAAGTTGTACATCATTTAGATTTGTGTGTGGCGGCACAATTACTATGGATTTGGTTGGGTCTAAAGATCTTTCTCGTGCCACGGCAATCAATTTTTCTTGTATGACTATTACAGGTATTTTCATTACAGCTATTGGCGGTAATTTAATTGATAGATACGGGTTTGAATCAACTTACTTATTAATGTCTATATGTGCATTTATTTCTAGTGTGATATTAATGTTTGGATTACCGAATATATCTAAAAATATAAATGATGGTAACCGTACCTCAATACAAGAATTAAGAGACGGGATTTCATATATAAAACAAAATAAACGAATTCGTTCTTTATTACTTTTGGGACTTAGTTCTGAGGTTTTTGGATGGGCCCATGAAAGTATGGTCCCTGTAGTAACTAAATATGTCTTAGGAGGAGGTTCAGTTGAACTTGGTTATATTTTGGCATCTGGGCAAGTCGGAGCATTAATTTCTACGTTAGTATTGTCTAATTATCGAATTAAAAAAAACCGAACGCTAATATTATATTTAGCATATATTTTATTTGGTTTATTCTTGATAGGTTTTGTTTGGTCAAAAATTTTATTATTGTCGATGTTTTTGTATTGTTTGGCATTATTAGCAGTTGCAACATACGAAGTAGTGTTACATTCTTTGGTTCAAACCATAGTACCTAATATAATGAGAGGGCGTGTTGTTAGTTTTCAAATTTTGACATGGGGCGCAACAGGAATATCAGGTTTTATGTTGGGAGTATTAGCTGGTTTCACGAGCCCACCCATAGCTATCACAATAAATACATCTATTCTTGTTTTAAACGGGACGAGAAATGTAGTCAAAAAAATATTAACGAATAAAAGTATATTGAGTTACTGGCAGTAATTACCTATACTTTCATTATGGAATCTGGAGTTGATTTTTTTAAAGGGTGTTTAGTTTTTCTTTTATTTATTTTAGTTGGTGCTACGATAGGTGGTTTGGTAGCAACTTTATTTACTTATATATATATTCAAGGAAGTGATTTAAAGAACGATCCAGGTCTGATATATATATATTTGTCGTATTCATTCATAGGAGTAATTATTGGTTCAGTTGTAGGTTTTGTAGCATGCCAGGTAATGAATATAATTATCGAAAAGAGGCGCTATAATTATTGGAGATATGGGGGATAAAAAATGGATATTGTTGTATATATGTCACCCAGTTGTGATCATACAGATGAAATATTACAGTTGATGGAAGAATGTTTAGCAGAATGTGGTGTTACTACGGGATATCAAACTGTAGAAACACGAGATTTCGAAGATGCAAAAGAGAAAAAAAGCTTAGGATGTCCAACAATTAGAACAAATGGAGTGGATATCGAGTATGGGCCCCAAGAACCTGAAGAATATACTTCAGGTTGTCGATATTACAATACATTAGATGGATGGAAACCCATGCCTCCAAAAAATCTTATTATTGGCGGAATTAAACGAGCCCAAGAGAAACTGTAAATTGTAGGGAGATCTATTATGGCGCTTAGTGGAGTGAGAATAAATTCAAAAGAAATATATGCTAACGGTAAATCATATGGCAAATATGGACGATATGTTGAATTGAAGGGATATCTAGATTTTAAAGTTGATCCCATAATATCAGCAAATTTATCTATCAAAGATTTAGACTTAGCTCCTAGGGATTCTGAAGGATTTGTGCAATTTTCTTCTAAGTTTATATTGGTTACTCCTGAAGATAATACCAAAGCAGGTGAAAGAATTATTGTTGATGTAGTAAATCGAGGAAGGCCGAGAGTTATTCCAACATTTAATCGATCCGATGTAGCTGATCAACCAGAAGGAGATGGTTTTTTATTGAGTCATGGTTTTTCGGTGATTTCAATAGGTTGGCAGTGGGATGTTGTAGAAAGTGAACAATTATTAGGCTTAATTCCTCCATATGTGGATATGGAAGAATTTGAATTGCATGGAGAAACTGTCGTACAAATTAGTCCTAATGTTGTACATACTGGGGCGTTGCTAGCAAATAGAATTCATACACCATACTCTGTAGCAGATTTAGATGATAACACCGCAAAACTTATTGTACGAGATTGGGAAGATGGTCCGGATACTCTGATAGATAGATCTAGATGGCATTTTGCAATCGAGGAAAATGGCACAATTAAACCTGACCAAGATCATATTTATTTTCCTGAAGGATTTATTCCTGGTAAATATTATTATGTGTCGTATCATCCAAAAATCGCACCTGTAGTTGGTACCGGTTTACTATCCTTACGAGATACAGCATCTTTTTTGAAAAGTGATAATAGTGCGAATCAATTTGGGAATAAGTTTAAATATGTTTATGCGTATGGAGTTTCTCAAACAGCACGAATGCTGAGGCATTTGTTATATTTAGGGTTAAATTCAGATGAAAACGGATCTATGGCTTTCGATGCTATGCTTCCACATGTAGGTGGAAGTCGTATGGGGGAATTTAATCATAGGTTTGCTCAGCCTTCGCAACAAGCAGCTTCAGGTTTTGGACACACCTTTCCTTTTGATGATAATGATTCTGAAGATATATATTCTGGTAAAAAAGATGGATTACTGAATAAATTACGAGTATTAAATCAGGTTCCTAAAATTATATATACTAATTCTTCTTCAGAATACTGGAGAGGTGATGGATCTCTAGCCCACATACATCCGAATGGATATGATTTAGAACAAGCGTCTGAGTCTAGGAGGTACCATTTTTCAGGTACACAACATGGTGCTGGATATTTAGGTGAAGAAACGGTTGTAGTGGGAGGAGGAGCTCATGAAGTCAATGGTAGATATACTTTTAATGTGGTTGACTATCGGCCACTATTGAGAGCTGCTCTTATAAATTTAGATCTTTGGGTGCGACAAGGGATTGAGCCTCCACCTAGTAAAAATCCTTCTATTAATAATGGTACTGCAATTTTACCTTCAGAATTTATGGAGGCATTTACGATGGTGCCAGGAATTGAAAATCCTAGTCTAAATAAATTATGGGGAATTAGGGAAATAGAGGAAGATGAACATTTTCAATATGGGGTAGGTTTTTTCCCTGTAAAAGAAGGCCGACGTTACCAAAATTATGTTGCTAACATTGATTCAGATGGAAATGAGCTTGGTGGAATTCGTTTACCCGATTTGGATGTTCCAGTTGGTACACATACTGGTTGGAATTTACGTCATCCGGATTCAGGTTCTCCAGATGATATTATTCCTATGAAAGGTATTTCGGTAGCCTTTGCTAATACCAGAGTGAATAAAGAGAAAAATCAAGATACTAGAAGATCCTTAGAAGAACGATATGAGTCTAGAGAACAATTTATTGAATTAGTGCGTGAATCAGCGCAAAAATTAGTGGATCAGAACTATCTTCTTAATGATGATATTGCGATAGTTATAGAAGCTTGTTTGGATAGATATGATGCTGCAATCAATGGTGGTTTTTAAATGGTTTTAGAAATTCACCCATTTTTCTAATTCATCACTAAGTTGTTTTTCAATAATTGTATATTGTTTTCCAAATTCACTTAGTTCTGAAATATTTTGTGTTTTGGTTGCATTATTTAATTTAATTTCGAGTATTTTTAATTTCTTTTCTAAATCCTTGATAAGGTTTTCTTGTTGTTCAAATTTATATTTATTTATTTTTTTAGATTTACTTTTGTTATTTTGTTTAGTGGCATTTTCTTTTTTTATAGTAGAATTATTGAAAAATTCTTCCCATTGGTTAAAAGTTCCTTTAAATAAATTAATTTGATTGTTTTCTACTATTAGTAGCTGCTCTGCAATATTATTTATAAATAAACGATCGTGAGATACAAATAATACGGCTCCTTCGTAATTTTGCAATATTGTTTCTAATGCTTCTCGACTTTGGATATCTAAATGAGTAGTTGGTTCATCTAAAATCAAAAAATTAGGATTTTGGATCATTGTTCGGGCAATTTGCAATCTAGTTAATTGTCCACCACTTAATGAATTCACATTTTGAAAAACTTGTTCTCCAGTGAATAAAAATCGTGCTAAGTAGCTACGTGCTTCATTTATTGGAATATTTTTTGCTTCTAAAAAAGCAGTTAATACATCAACATTTTCGGGAATATATGATAAGTTCTGATCCACATATCCATATGATATTTGGTGTCCGAAATCAATTATGCCATTTAAGGGAGGAATTTCTCCAATAATTGTTTTTAAGAAAGTAGTTTTGCCAATACCATTTTTGCCCACAAAAGCAGTCTTAGTGCCACGAAGTAATTCTATGTCTGAAACATTTAATAAAATTGTTTCTTTATTTTTTTCTATAAATCCAATATTTGCTTGATGGGTGCTCAAAATAACTCTACCCGTTCTTTTTACTTGCAGATCAGGTAGGTTTATAGTTTGAGTTTTATTTGGTGCTTTTAATAATTGAATTCTATTTAATCTTGTTTCTCTGCCATGTGCTTGCCTAGCTTTTTGACCAGCTCTATATTTTTCTATAAATGCCTGTTCTTTTTCTATAAATGCTTTTTGTGATTCATATTCTTTTTGTTGTCTTAATATATGTTCTGATTTAAGTTTTTTATATTTAGTATAGTTACCAGTATAAGTAGTAATTGATTGGTTTTCTAGTTCCCAAATTGATGTACTTACTTGGTCAAGAAAATGTCTATCATGTGATACAACTAATACTGCCCCTTCATAATGGTTAATAAAATCTTCTAGCCATCGTAAACTTTCAAAGTCTAGGTAATTTGTTGGTTCATCAAGTATAAGCAAGTCAGGTTTTTGTAATAAAGCTTTTGCTAAATTTGCTTTTGTTTTTTCGCCACCACTTGCTGAGTTGAAGGAATTATTTAGAACCTCTGTAGTCAAATTTAAACCTGTAACAGTTTTATTAAATTCTATTAAATATCTATATCCGCCGATCATTTCATATTTATGTAACAAATTTAAGTGGGTATTCTGATTTGTAGTATTATTACTATTTTCCAGAGTTTTTGAACTCTCTTCTATTTTGTTTTCTAATTCAAGGATGCTTTTAAAAACATCCATAATATGAGCTTTAACTGAAGAAGATTTTACATTTTCAGCCGTTTGGGGCACATATCCTACGGATAAGTTTTTCTGTAATAGTATTTCTCCTTGTTGAAAGTCTGTTTCTCCTACAAGGATTTTTACTAATGAAGTTTTTCCTGTTCCATTTTCTCCAACAAGTCCAATTCTAGAACGTGGATTTATATCTAAATTTATATTAGACAGTATTGGTATGTCGCCATAATGCAAATAAAGTTTTGAAGTCGACAAGATAGCCATTTTATACCTGATTAATCTCTAAAATTTACGTACTGTAAGGGTTGATCAATATCCATGTCTTTAATAAATTGAATGATTTTTTGTAAATCATCTCTATTTTTCCCTGATACTCTAAGCTCATCACCTTCAATAGCTGCCTGAACTTTAATTTTTGTACCTCTTATTGCTTTAGTTATTTTTTGCGCTGTTTCTTTATCTATCCCATTTTTGATTATAACCTGTTGCCTTAGTGAATCACCTGTTGCTTTATCAGCAGGCTGAAAATCTAAAGCTTTTTGATCTATTCCTCTTCGTATAAAGTTTGTTTGTATTAAATCATCAAGTTGGGTAAGTTTCATATTATCATCTGCAGTTACTGTCATTGTGTGTTCAGATCTTTCGATATTACAGTTTGAACCTTTGAAGTCAAATCTATTTTTAATTTCGCGTAAAACATTGTTGATCGCATTATCAACTTCCATTAAATCAGTATTTGAAACAACTTGGAAAGACGGCATCATTCCCCCCTTAATTTAATTAGATTCTAGTTATTTACTGTGTTCAAGTTTACTAGTAGTATGTGTTATTGTATCTAGAATTTGATTTGTTTTCAAAAAATAATATGAATAAGGATAATTATGGATGAGATATTAGAGATTAAACGCGAACGAATAGAGAATGATTTCAAAATGTTAGAAACATTTACTGATCCAGAGGCACCTTGGACAAGGCGAGCGTTTTCTTCACAAAATAAAGAAGCTAGGAAATGGCTAGCTGACCAATTTAGAGCAGCAGGGCTAGATGTATATAATGATGCAGCTTCTAATCTTATTGGGAGACGTGGAGGAGAAGGTGATCAAGTATTTATGATGGGATCACATTCCGACACAGTAATAGAGGGAGGTAGATTTGATGGTATTGTGGGGGTATTAGGAGCTCTTGAAATTGCTAGATGTCTTCAGGACTCAGATATCGAACTTTCACTACCTTTGGAAATCGTAGATTTTACTTGCGAAGAACCAACAGTTCCTATAAGTCCTGTAGGAAGTCGTATAATTGCAGGAGATATAACTCAAAAAGATTTAGAGGGAGTGATTACTCCATTTGGAGATACAATTCATAAAGCAATAGATGACTTGGGGGGTGATTCTTCAGATATATCCAAGGCAAAAAGAGCCTTAGGGCAGATTGTTGGATATTTAGAATTACATATTGAACAAGGAGCAGTTTTAGAAAAAGAAGAATTAGCTGCAGGCATAGTTACTGCTATTGCTGGACCTTGCCGAGGAACTGTACAGTTTATAGGTCAACCAGAACATGCTGGGGGTACACCAATGCCAGATAGAAAAGATGCATTAGTTGCGGCTGCAGAATTAGTCATAGCTATTGAAAAAATTGTCACGACTACGGGCATGTCGGAAGAAAACGTAGGTACGGTGGGATGGATGAATGTTAGCCCAAATATGATTAATGTTATTCCTGGCCAAGTTGATATGAGTGTGGAAGTTAGAAGTACAGATTTAGAATCTTTGGTTCTAGTAAGAAAGTCTTTAGAAGAAGAAGTAGAAAAGATTTCAGAAAAGAGAAAAATAGAATCTAAACTAACATGGGATCATCTAGAAGATCCTGTACCCTTGCCATTATTTATGCAAGATGTTGTGAAAAGTGCTTTTACAGATTTATCTATACCAATAAAATATTTACCAAGTCGCGCGTCGCATGATGCAGCGCGGATTGCACCTATTACTCCTGCAGGTATGGTTTTTATTCGCTGTTTAGAAGGCAAGAGTCATTGTCCAGAAGAATGGGCAAGTATGGATGATATAGTTTTAGGAATAAGGCTATTAGGTCAATCATTATTGAGATTAAATGAAAATTTCCTTAAGAATAAGAAAGGATAATAATTAATATGGCTAATACACTGGGCGAAAATAAAACTGTTCTAATTAATGGTATTAACATTGGTTATGTAGATTGGGGAGGGGAAGGAAGAAATATAGTACTTTTGCATGGATTGCAAGATACTGCCAGAAATTGGGATCATATTGCAAAAGAGCTTTCAGAAAATTACCACGTTTTTGCAGTTGATGCTCGCGGGCATGGAAATAGTGATTGGGTCCCTGGTCAATACCAATTTGATAAATATGTTCAAGATGTAAAGGGATTTTTGGAAGAATTAGACTTACAAGACGTTGTTTTGATTGGGCATTCTGCTGGTGGTAAATACGCTTTTACTCACACAGCAAATGATTCTTCCAGAGTTTCTGGTTTAGTAATTATTGACATGGATCCAGATGCTGTGAATCCTGGATCAGGAAATATGTTTGTTAGATATCGTGAGGAAAGTGACGAATGGGCTGATTTGCAATCAGTTGTAGAACGGCTACGATCTAGAGAACCTAAAACAAGTGAAGAAATATTAAATCATCTCGCTGAAATTATGACTAACCCTTTACCGAATGGTGGACGAGTTTGGAAAAGAGATCGTCAAATAGTTTTAGAGTATGAAAGGCCAGAAGCATGGCATATTTTGCCAACAATAAATGTGAAAACATTAATAATAAGGGGTAGTGAATCACCTCTACTACGTTTGGAAGTTGCAGAAAAAATGAACGAAATTATTCCAAACTGTGATCTTGTTCAAATTTCTAACGGAGGACATTGGTGCCTGGATGAAAATCCTAAAGAGGTTATACATCATCTCAATAGTTTTATTAAAAGCTTAAGTTGATAATTAATGAGATATATAGCAGGGATTATACTCTTAATCGTTATTTTGATATCGATTAATCGGTTCTTTTTTGGTGATGATATTGCTGGGTATTCAATTGTTGAAAATTCTATTGATAATGAAATTAAATTTTCTCCAACCCCTATACTAGATTTGAATATAAAACCTACAGTCACGCAAACTCCTAATCCGTCTCCAATTTCGCCTCCTATTCCTTTAGCTACAGAAACACCAGTACTAATTCAAACCCCCACACCAACTTTGGCTCTCATTGCAACACCAACACCAACAGTTACACCAATACCGACAGTTACACCAACACCAACAGCTACAACTATTCCAACGCCTTTACCTACACCAGACCCAAATAAATATGGACCTAACTTAGAGGCCATTGGAATTTCTTTAGAAAATAATGAAATTAGAACAGTTATAGTTGTGGATTCCTATTCAAGTTCTGTTATTGAATCAGTTATTTATATAATGAATCCATTTGGTGAAACAATTAGTGTAGGTTGTTCTCCTTTTGAAAAAAATAGTGGTGTAGAGATATGTAGTGCAAAATTTCGACCTTCTGATCAATTTTTATCTTATACAGGATGGTATTCATTCGAAAGAATTTTTTTAAAAAATAGTAATAATATACAATCAAATTATTGGGGTGATGGTAGATTACAGAAAGGACAATCATTTCCTATAGAAAACAATGCTCATTCAAACCTATCGACAGAAGTTGGATTTACAAAAGAATAAACTAGATAAAAGCAAAACGAATAATATAAGTATTTATATTATTTTGTTGTTGAGAACAAGGTATAGCTATTTGATCAATTGATATAAAATAATGTTAAGGATTTTGCCATGAGATTTATGCTAATTGTTAATCCTTTTAGTGGGAAAAAACAAGGTTTAGAAATACTAAAAAAAATCCAACCACTTATTATAAGATCTGATATAGAAATTGATGTTATAAAAACATGTTATTCTGGTCATGCTGAAAATATTGCTAGAGAATTTGATATAACAAAATACAATGGTCTTTTAATGATTGGTGGCGATGGTACTTTCCACGAAGTTATTAATGGTTTGTTAAATAGAGGTGATCATCAAAAAATTCCTATAGGGATTATACCTGCAGGATCTGGCAACTCTTTTATGAATGATTTAGATATAGCAGATCCCATAAAAGCAGTTGAGCCGATTATTTTAAATAAAACCCGTTTAATAGATGTTATGAGTTTACAAATGGGTGACGAAACTCGTTACGGTATTAATTTGATTGGATGGGGCATGGTGACAGATGTGGGATTAACTGCAGAAAATATTAGGTGGATTGGTCCTATTAGATATACTTTAGCTGCATTGTTTCAAATTTTGTTTAAAAAATCTAGAAAAGCAATTTTAAAAATACAAAATAAAGCTATAGATACGAAATTTATGTTTATCATAGGATGTAATTCAATACACATTGGTAAAGGAATGAAAATGGCACCTAAAGCACGTATTGATGATGGTTTAATAGACGTAGTAGTTGTGGATGATGAAATAAGCAGGTTTAGACTTTTAAGAGTTCTTCCTAAACTTTACAAAGGTACTCATATTTTTGAACCAGAAGTTAAATATTTTCAGTCAGATAGTTTTTCAATAGAGACTAATCAAAATGATGTATTGAATATAGATGGAGAAATAATAGGTAAAACACCGATTAAAGTGGAAGTAATTCCTAAAGTAATAGAAATATTTGCGACAAGATAAATGTTTTAACCAATGATTTAGATAATCTACCTTTCCTTAATCCCTAATTGTTATTGCAATATAGATAAATTGAGAGGTAAACTAATTGGCACCACTTGTGAAGTTGTGGTGGTGATAAGTTATAGTTCATAAACAAAGGAGGAATGCTTATGTCTATGATAGATGGGTTAGAGCGTCCAGTGCCAGTTCCGTTTGATTGGGCAAAACCTTTTTGGGATGCCGCTAATGAAAGAAAATTAGTAGTACAAAATTGTGGTAGTTGTGGTATTAATCATTACCCTCCTAAAGAAAAATGCAATAATTGTGATACTACTGAACCATTAGGATGGAAAGAAGTAGAAGGCAAGGGCCATATTGACGTCTATTTGGTAATAAAAGATTCACGAATCAAAGGATTTAGAGGCGCACAGCCAATAAATTTCGCAATTATTACTTTGGATGAAGATCCTGGTTTAAATTTTCTTTCTAACCTTCCTGGGACTCCTGCTGGAGAAGTACCTGTAGGAGCTGCAGTTGAAGTTATATTTGATGAATCAGTTGAGGTTGGTAGACAACTCGTTCCAGAGTGGCGAGTAATAGGATAATTTAATAACTATAAATATTTGCTTAATCAAGCAATAGATCTGTATTGAGGCAAGAAAGGAATTATGTCATGGCAAACTGGCAAAGAGATAAGGAAGGAATGGGACTTTGGGAACATAGAGGTAAAGTTGCGGTTGTTGGTTGGGGACAGTCTTATATTCAACGTCGATGGGACGGAGTAGATCTTGAAAGGTCATGTGGTGGTACGAGTAAAGAATCAATTTTAAAAGCTATTTCAGATGCAGGAATCGGTCTTGATGAAATTGATGGCCTGATGACAAGTAAAGAGACAAGAGCCGAACAAACTTGGGCTCCTCGCCCATATTTTGCTCCTCCATATGATACTGAAGATGGATTAACCTATTGTTCAGGAGAATTTATTCAAAAAGAACTAGGTTTAAAAAATGTAAAATATATTGAATCAGATGCTCCATACATAGGACCTATGCTTGGTATGGCTGCACAGGCTGTAGGCGATGGAATGGCTGAGACTTTAGTATGTTGGTATCCAATGGTTAATTTATCTGGGCGTTATGGCCATAATAATCCAGCTAATAATAGTAATGAGGCTAAAGGCGGTAATGCATTTACATTACCTTGGGGTTATCAATCAGGTGCTATGTTTAACAATGCAATAGTTTTTCAACAATATTGTCAGAGATATAATACATCTCATGAAGCTTTGGCACCTTTTGTAATGAATCAGAGGCGAAATGGTTTACTTACCCCGTGGTCATATTATTCATTACACGAACCATACCAATTAACCAAAGAAGATTATCTAAATGGAAGAGTAGTTGAAGAGCCTTTAGTTGTATACGATTGCGATAGGCCAGTAATGGCATGTGCTGCTTTCATATTTACTACTGCTGAGAAAGCAAAAACACTACGCCAAAAACCAGTTTACATATTAAACCATGCGCAAAATAGTGTTCGTGGTAGAAGTACAATGGCAACATTGGATGAACACCAAGAAGCTGTATCTAGTTTAGCTAGAAAAATGGAAGAAGGCTCTGGTGTTAATATTAAAGACGTAGATATCTTTAATCCATATGACGGATATGCAACCTTTACACAACAATTCCTTGAAGGTTTTCAATGGCATGGTGTTGGGCGAGGTGAAGCTCATGACTTTTATGCCGATGACATACGAGTGGAAGGGCCACATCCATTTTTATCTAGTGGAGGAAATCTAGGTACAGGTCGTACAAGATCTGCACTTCATAGTGATAGTATCGAACAATTAAGAGGAACAGCTGGACCAAGACAAGTTAATGTTAAAGCGGAGATTGCTTTAGCAGGAAGTAACACCCCTGATGCATGTGGCTTTGTTATGTACAGTAGCCATCAAGGATCATAGGGGTATTATAAGTGAAAGTATTAGTTAGTTTTGATATAGATGGAACATTGGAAGCAGGCGATCCGCCAGGACCAATTACTATGCAAATGGTAAAGAAGGCTAAAGAACATGGATGCATTATAGGCAGCAGTTCCGATCGTCCTCTTCCAGTTCAACAGAATATTTGGGATAGATTTGATATTGAGGTAAGCTTCGTTTCCGCAAAGCATCAGCTTCCAGATATAAAAACCAAATTTCCAGCCGATAAGTATTATCATATAGGTGACACCGAAATAGATCAGCAATACGCCAAACAAGCTGGATTTGATTTTTTATGGGAGCAAGAAGGTTTAGATGAACCTTGGATTACATAAGATAGATCAATACCATCTTATGTAAATTTGGTGCCCCTGATGCGACTCGAACGCACGACACACGGTTTAGGAAACCGTTGCTCTATCCTCTGAGCTACAGGGGCTGAAGGGCTATTTTAAACTTAATAACTTCGATTTACAATGAATTAATTCTTAATGCTAGGTTCTTAAATGAAAAATTCAAAACGTGGTAATGTTGATCCATTTATAGTTATGGATGTTATGGAGGCTGCACGTAAAGCAGAAGAATCTGGACGAAGAATTATTCACATGGAAGTAGGCCAACCTGGAACTGCTGCACCAAAACAAGCTACAAATTCTGTAATTGAATCCATGACTAATAACAATTTAGGATATACTGTCGCTTTAGGTTTACCTGAATTACGTATGCGTATTTCTCAATTATATGGGGAATGGTATAACGTAGATATAAATCCAAACAGAATAGCTATTACTCCCGGTTCTTCTAGTGCATTTGTGGCATCTTTTACCTCTCTTTTTGATTCAGGAGATCGAGTAGGCATAGCAGCTCCAGGATATCCAAGCTATAAGCAAATACTTAAAGCACTTGATTTAGTACCTGTGACGATCAGAACAATTATAGAAAATCGATTTCAGCCTTTACCAGAAGATTTGCCTAATAATGACCTTTCGGGTTTTTTGATTGCATCTCCTGCAAATCCAACAGGTTCAATGCTTGATTACCAATCTTTATCAGATTTGATACATATATCTCAGGAGAATAACATTTCATTTATAAGTGATGAAATATACCATGGTATTGAATATGAAACAAAAGCAGTTACAGCTTTAGAGATAACAGATGATTGTTATGTTATAAATTCCTTTTCAAAGTATTTTTCTATGACGGGTTGGCGAATAGGATGGATCATTGTTCCTGAAAATCATATTCGTCAAATAGAAAGCATTGTACAAAATATGTTTATTTGTGCCCCACATGTCAGTCAAATTGCTGCAATTGCTGCTATGGATGCTAAAGATGAGTTAGAATATAATATGTCAGTCTATCGTAAAAATCGTAGTTTAATGATTGAAGGATTAGCAAAAGCTGGTTTTACTGAAATAGCTCCACCAGATGGCGCTTTTTATATATATGCAAATATTAGTAAATTTAGTAATAATAGTTTTAAATTTACTCGTGAAATTTTAGATGAAGCCGGAATTGCTATAACCCCAGGATTTGATTTTGATGCAGAGCGAGGTAATGAAACAATTAGATTTTCATATGCTGGTACAACAGATGATATGAAAGAGGGGTTAAACAGACTGTATAAATATATGAAATCAAAAGATTTTATTTAATTAGGAAATATAGGAGTTAAATATGAGTGAAGTAAAAATGATAATGGTAGGAGATACTAATGTAGGCAGGCCTAATCCTGATTCAGCTTTTGAATCTGTTCAACATCTTACCCAAGATTCTGATATAGCATTTTGTAATTTAGAAACAGTGCTTGCAGATGCAAAATATCTTTCTCCATATGATAGAGTTACTCTCCCTCGTTCTGATGAATCGGTTCTTGATTCGTATCTAAAAGCTGGTTTTAATGTTATGAATCAGGCAAATAACCCTAACACTTATCACGGCTTAGATCCATTGGTAAGAGCGGTAGAGGTCTTAGATCAGGCTGGTGTTATTCATGCTGGTGCAGGACATAATCTTGAAGAGGCAAGAAAACCAGCATTAATTGAGAAAAATGGAGTTAAAGTGGCTTTTGTATGTAGAACATCAGTAGGTACTCCAGATATGGGGGCAACTATTGATACACCAGGAGTTGCTTTTTACCCAATATATACATCATATGAACCAACTACACGAGTACATTCCAATCCAGGATGGTTCCCAATAATTCGTACTACTCCTGACCGTGGAAAATACCGTGATGAACTTGCTGAAGATATTAAAAAAGCTAAAGAAATTGCTGACTTAGTAGTAATGTCTTGGCATTGGGGACTTTCTCCATATCAACTACACCCAGGTGCAGGGCCAGGAGATGTTGAGGTTATGGAATATCAGAAAGAAATGGCACATTTTGTTATTGATTGTGGAGTGGATTTAGTTTTGGGACATCATTCTCATCAACCACAACCAATTGAAATATATAATGGAAAAGCTATTTTTTATTCTTTAGCAAATTTTGTACATGACTTAGCTGACTTTAAAGAAATGCAATTTATGGCAATATTTTCCAAATGTTTGATTAAAGATGGCAAAATTTCCCAATTATCCTTTATTCCAGGAACAATTGATGGTAATGGGCCTCCAGTATTTGGAAAACCTTCAGAATTACCAGATGTTGTAACCAGGATGCAAGAAATGTCCTCTTCATATGGAACTAAGTTTAAAGTTACTGATGAAGAAGTAATTATTGTCTTGTAATTATATTTTGGGAACTCCAAGGTGTAGGGATAAATAGTCCAATAAAGAGGAAAGATTTTCTGGGTTTTTTTCAATACTTAGATTGGTAGTCATTGGTGTGATAGATATTAGGTCGTTACGAACAGCCCATACATCGGTATGTTCTATTTCATCCCAATCAGGCCTAGTTCTTGTTACCCAATGAAATCTTTGAGTTCGAAAATCTTCAACATTAATTGAATCAGAATATACTCTATCAGCTAGTGTAGTTTGAGTAATACCTTTTATTTCAGTTGGTTTTTTATTTGGCATGTTGATATTTAACAAAGATATATCTTGGTATATTTTTGATTCATATGCTTCAGCCATTAAAGTTGCTACTTTTGCGCCTATATCGAAATTGTCTGGTGTTAAAGAAGCAATTGAAAGAGCGATGGAGGGGATTTTTCTTACATATCCCTGAAGAGCTGCTCCAATGGTTCCAGAAAAAACCACGTCATCTCCAAAATTACTTCCATTATTAATTCCAGAAATAACTAAATCCACCTTTCCGATTATTGTTTCAAGCCCAAGTATTGCAGAATCGGCAGGTGTTCCACTAGTTGCGTAGCAAGGGAAGTTAATATTAGAATTCGGTAAGTCATTGATACAATTTATAGTTATTGGGCTAAATAGAGAAATAGAGCAACCTGCACCGCTACAGTTTTTATTTGGAGCTGTTATAGCAATCTCATGGTTTTCAGATAATGTATTTGCAATTGCCCAAATGCCCGGAGCATAAACTCCATCATCATTAGTGAGTAGTATTTTCATAAATTTTCCTTAAAATGTTAGATTATCGATAAGCCTTGTTTTTCCTATACAAACTGAAATTAGTATAATTGATGACGGTGAGACCAAATCTACCGGCTCAAATGTAACTTTATCACGAATACTAATATATTCAATTCTTATTAAAGATTCTTTTTCAAGATAGTTTTTAATAGATATAATAATATTACTTGCAAGTGTTTCACCCTCTAAGTATAAACGTTTACCATATTTTAATGAAGAATATATTTTATTAGCCGCATTTTTTTCTTTTATATTTAAATAGACATTTCTACTACTTAAAGCTAGCCCATCATTTTCACGTACTGTTGGAATAGCTATAATTTTTGATCCGTGATTTAAATCATTATTTAGTCGATCAATTATCAAGTACTGTTGAAAATCTTTTTGCCCAAAGTAGGCGTTATTTGGTTTTGTTATATTAAGCAATTTTGAAACGACTGTTGATACTCCTCTAAAATGACTAGGTCTCTTTTCACCTTCTAGAACAGAACTTAATTGATCATTAATTACAATAGTTTGAAACTCTTTGGGATACATTGTAGACGCATCTGGTGCAAATAATATATCAATTTCTAGATCTGAAAGTATTTTTTTATCTCTTTGAAAATTTCTAGGATATGTATTAAAGTCCTCATTTTGGCCAAATTGTGTTGGATTAACAAATAGTGTGACTATTGTGGTTGTATTTTGTTTTTTTGATTCATTGATTAATTTGATATGACCTTCATGTATAGAACCCATGGTTGGCACTAGACCAATAGGTCTTTGAACACTATTGCATATTCTTTGCATCAATGGTATGGATTTTATTATTTTCATGAGTTTATAAGAAACTTTTCTAGATGATTTTAGCTACTTATTCTTTGTGAATAGATCGATCACATTTTTGTTGGATAACTATTTCTGGTCTTTCGATAATTGTATTTCATTACAACTGGGTACTCCGCCTAGTGATGAAGCAATTCTAGTACCTCTGATAATTGCTTCAGACATTACCATAGGTGCTAGAGCATATATGGATGTAAGTGTTGATCTATCGATATTTTGAGAAGATTCCCAGGTAGATATTGAGAAAACCACATCACCATCTCCTGGCATATGGCAGGGTTGTATTGTCATTGCAAACCCATCTTGCCCTCTCTCGGCTAGTTTGTTTGTTTGAGACTTATCCAAGCATAAATTTGTTGCCACAATACCTAATGTTGTATTTTCTCTAATATTTTGATCCTCATTATTAGATGATTGGGATGAATTCAGCAAAGAGTTCATATAGGTATCGAATGTTTTATTTTTTCTATCATATGGTTTTGATACATAGGTACCGGTTTTAGGGTCTACTATATCACCAGCGGCATTAACTGCAGCAATTGCTCCAATTTGTATGCCATTATCCAAGGTTATACAATAACTACCGATACCACCTTTTAGGCATCTATCCCAACCTAGCATTTTAGATACCGTAGCACCTGTTGCGGCGCCTACGCTACCTTCATCAAATTCAATAGATGCATTTTTTGCTGCTGTGTAGCCTTCAGTTATACTTGGGCTAAAATCATTACTTAATAAGTTTAAATCAAATAAAATAGCACTAGGTACAATTGGTATGACATTTGTTCCAATGTTATATCCAACGTTCTTTTCTACAAGATATCTCATTACACCACCTGCTGTATCTAGACCAAACGCACTTCCGCCACTTAGAGATATTCCATGGATTTTTTCAACCAATTGACCCGATTTTAATAAATCAGTTTCTCTTGTTCCAGGTGCAGTTCCTCTAACATCTACACCACCTGTGGCTCCGTTTTCACAAAGAAGTACAGTACAACCAGTGCCTTTTTCTTTATTAGTATAATGACCTACGGTTATTCCCTTAATATCTGTTATTTTTCCTATTTTCATTTATATTCATTTCTCATTTAAATAAAAAAACGACTCCTAAAAGTCGCTGGGATGTTCATATTTTACTTGTCTAGGTCATTAACGATCCCAGCAGTAGTTATCAATTTAAAACAATCTTCGCTCATCCCAGATGTGGACTGCCAGTAGATACTATCAATCATTACATCTTTGGTCAAATATTAATAAATCTTATATACGATATAAAAAACTGACTATTACGGAATTCGAAATTGTAGTAATATACACAATATTAATGTTCTTGAAATACTTTGAAATACTAAGGATAGTAGTTGTGTCGGATAATTTTGGGCAATCGAGTCAATTTAAAACTATAAGTCATGCTTATGGGTTTGAAGATGTCGGAATTGTGCCAGGTGAGATTACAATTAATCCAGACCAAACCGATTTAAGCGTTTATATTGGAGAATACAAACTCGATATTCCTGTGTTAGCTTCTGCTATGGATGCCGTTATGTCTCCCGAATATGCTATATTAATGAGCCAAATGGGCGGACTTGGGGTTTTAAACCTTGAGGGTATTTATTCACGATATGAAGACTACCATGAGATAATTGATAGAATTGTCAATTCTGATGCTACACAGGCTACTAATTTGATGCAAGAAATATATGCACAACCTATTCGAGAAGAATTGATTGCTGTAAGAATCAAACAAATTAAAGACCAAGGTGCAATTTGTGCAGTATCATTTACCCCGCAAAATGCTAAAAGACTAGCCCCAGTTGCAGTTGATGCTGGAGCTGATTTAGTTGTGATACAAGCAACGGTGACAACAGCAAGGCATCTTTCAAAAAGTAATGTGGGATTAAATTTCGATACGTTAAAAGAAATTGTCAAAGTACCTTTATTAGTTGGTAATTGTGCATCATTTGGTGCTGCTAAAGAACTTATGAATTGTGGTATTGATGGTTTATTAGTGGGTGTAGGCCCAGGAGCTGCTTGTACAACAAGAGAAGTAGTTGGAGTTGGTGTGCCACAAGTAACAGCAACTATGGAATGTGCTGCTGCAAGAGAGCAGTATTATAATGATTCTGGAAAATATGTACCAATATTCACAGATGGAGGTATCAGAACAGGTGGTGATTTGTGTAAATCAATTGCCTCTGGTGCTGATGGAGTAATGATCGGTACCCCTTTTGCTCAAACTGAAGAAGCAATTGGTAGAGGTTTCAATTGGGGAATGGCTACTCCTCATCCAGCCTTACCTAGGGGTATTAGAATAAATGCAGGAGTGAAAGGTTCTATAAAACAACTTTTATACGGACCATCAAGTCGCACAGATGGGACTCAAAATCTCATTGGGGCTTTAGAGGTAGGAATGGGAATGTGTGGTGCATATAATATCAAAGAAATGCAACAGGCAGATTTAGTTATAGCACCTTCCATACGTACAGAGGGGAAAATATTTCAGCACTCAATCTGATATTATATTTTTGGTACTTTTTGATTTTTCCCAAAGATTTTCTTTCTCTTCAAAAGATAATTCATTAAATTTTGTTTCTGTTCTAGTGCAATAATTTTCAATTCGTTTAAATCTTGTAATAAATTTTGACGTACTTTCTTGTAAAGCTATTTCAGAATCTATATCGATCCATCTAGCGAAATTGACCAAAGTAAAAAATATATCCCCAAGTTCTTCTTGTTTGGATGTTTTTGTATCAGCTTTTTTGTATTCCAATATTTCTTCTTGCAATTTTTCCATTACACCATCTATATCTTTCCAATCAAGGCCATAGGAAGCAGCTTTTCTCTGAATTTTGGTGGCATACATTAAGCCAGGTAAATTGGGGGTAACTGAATCTAAAGCAGAAGTTAAGCCTTTTGAATATAAACTTTGTTTTTTTATTTCTTCCCATTGGGACACAACTTCATTTGATGATAGTGTGGTTTTTATGCTAAATATATGTGGATGACGATCTATGAGTTTTTTTTGTAAATTATAAATAACATCATTTATAGTAAATTGGTTATTTTTTTCTGCAATATCTGAATGAAAAAGGATTTGAAGTAAAACATCTCCTAGCTCTTCTAATAAATTTTGTTGATCATTTTTATCAATAGCATTAAGTGTTTCATATGATTCTTCAATTAAATTAGATTTCAAACTTTCATGTGTTTGTTCTTTATCCCAAGGGCAACCATCAGGTCCTCTGAGCATTTGTATTAATTTGATTAGATCTGAAAATTGTTCGGTTGGATTTATATTTATCATATCTATTTCCTATATTTAATTTATGAATCATTGACTAGTTCTACAAATAGAAATAACATTTTTATATGATAATTCTAGGTAAACTATTTCAAATATTATATAAAGTACTTTTTATAATTAGTATCACATTTATTGCTACTATGTTTCTAGTGCGAATAGCGTTTAATTCTTTGGATTGGTATGACAATGGATTTGATAGACATAGAGTCTATGAGGCAAAACAGTATGTTGGGGGATATGCAGAAAAGTTACCTTTTACACGTATTCAAATATCTGAAATTGCATCAGATATTATTAGTTATTTTAATTCAGAAGAAGAATTTCTTGATGTTAAAAAACAAAATATAAATGGTGAAATTGTCAATGTATTTAATCAAAGAGAAATAGACCACATGTGGGATGTGAAAAATTTACTTGAATTTTTATATCGAATACAAGAAGGATTAATAATTTATGTAATGCTAGTACTTACTATAGGTTTTTTCATGTCTGGTGGAGGGTATGCCCGGCAAATAATTTCATTGATCAATATTTCGTGTTATTTTACAATTTCGTTAGTTTTACTATTTGGTGTAATATCAAGTATTGCATTTAATCAGCTTTTTATTATTTTTCATCAATTAAGTTTCAGTAATGATAAATGGATTTTAAATCCCCTAACATCTAACTTAATTAGATTGTTTCCCACCCAATTTTGGGTGGAGTCAGTAACGTTAATCGGCATGTTGTTGATTTTGTTTTTTATTTCAATCCTCTTATCGCTTTATATAATAAAATGGTGGATTTATTTAAAACAAAAAGAGTCAGAAAATCGTGCTCCTAAGTATTTAAGTCCTGAAAATTAATCTACATATTTTTTTAATATGATACATGAGTTTTGCCCACCAAAACCAAATGAATTTGATAGAACATATTGAACATCGGCGCATCTAGATTCATTTGGAACATAGTCTAAATCGCATTCTGGATCTGGTGTTTCTAGGTTAATTGTTGGGTGAATAATCCCAGAGTTTATAGTTTGGATACACGCTATTGCTTCCATTGCTCCTGCTCCCCCAAGTGCGTGGCCAATCATTGATTTGGTAGAGCTTATAGGAGTTGTAATTGCGTCTTCTCCGAATACAAGTTTAATTGCTTTGGTTTCAATCATATCATTCAAAGGTGTAGAAGTGCCGTGTGCGTTAATATAGTCTATATCCTTTGGACGGAGATTTGCTTGCTTAAGAGCCATGGACATTGCGTTTGCAGCTTGTTGTCCGTTTTGTTCTGGTTGAACGGGATGAAATGCATCTGAGGAAACACCAAATCCTATTATTTCTCCATAAATTGTAGCATTTCTGTTTAACGCATGATTGAGTTCTTCTAATATAATAGTTCCTGAACCTTCGGCTGGTACAAACCCATCTCGATTTTTGTCAAAGGGTCTACTTGCCTTGGTAGGATCATCATTATTTGTTGATAAAGCTCTCATAGAACAAAAACCAGCTAAACCTAATTGACTAATTCCGGCTTCAGTTCCTCCAGTTATCATAATATCTGTTGTACCTCGTTTGATTATTTCAGCAGCTTCACCTATTGCGTGTGTTCCAGCTGCACAGGCAGTTGCTATTGTGGCGTTATAACCTGTTGCCTTTGTAAATCTACTTACGGCAGCTGATGCCATGTTGGGTAGCACTGTTGGGATGAAAAAGGGGGATATTTTTGACCCTCCTCTTGATACTAAAGTTCGTACGGAGCTTTCTAGGGTAGGAAATCCTCCATTGCCATTTCCCAATATGACTCCAGTTTTATTAAGATCAATTTTACTTAGATTTAATTGGCTATGTTCAACAGCCATAAGGGCTGAAGCTATAGCTATTTGGATGAATCTAGATAAACGATTAGATTCTTTGACTTCAATAAATTCATGTGGGTCAAAATCAGATGCTTCCCCTGCTATTTTGCAGGGGTAATCTGTGGTGTCACAAAGAGTCATAGGCCCTATTCCAGATATACCATGAATTAATTTATCCCAAAAATTATCTACATCATTTCCAAGAGGTGAAATGATTCCCATACCAGTAATTACAACTCTAGTAGAATTTGTATTCACATTCTCAACCGTCAAAATGTTCAAATGATAAATAAAAGTGACACAATTTGTAGTATATGACAAAGATTATAAATTGAGAAGTAATGATTTAGGAATTAAATACATAGCTTTCTTTAGATATTCCCAATATTTTTTCACGAGCTTCTGCAGCAATAAATAAAGAACCTGTTATTAGAATTAAATCATCAGGACCTAATGTGTTTTTTGCTATTTCAATTGATTTTTTTATTGAGTTAACCGTTGAAATTGTGACACCAAAGTGTTTAAAAGTATCTTGAAGGACATTTATTGGGGTATGTTTGGGATGTCTTGAATGAGTGGCAATATATTTTGTATTACCTTTATCATTTTCTAATAGAATCTTTATCATATTTTTAATGTCTTTATCTTTTGATGTTCCAAGGATTATGGTGATATTGCGAAAAGTATAGTTGTCATGTATTGCTTGTATCATTTTTTCGACTGAGTAAGGATTATGAGCTCCGTCTAATATAATTAAAGGATCAGTAGAAACCTTTTCAAGTCTACAAGGCCAGTAAGTGTCTTTAAATCCTGTATCTATTGATGTTTCTGAGATAGGGAAGTTAGATTCTTGTAACAATTTTGCTGTTATAAATGCTGTTGCAGAATTCTCTATTTGATAATCACCAATCAGTGGAATTGTTAATGTGGTTTTTCCAAATTCAGAGTTTAAAATATATGTTTGAAAATCCATTGATTTTCTTATTGGGATAATTTCACAAGACTCTTGAATTGCAATGTATCGATTATTCTGTTTCTTGCAAACTTCTTTGATGATTTTTAAAACTTCAGGTTTTTGTGGAGCAATAACTGTAAATTTATTTGGTTTAATTATTCCAGATTTTTGTAGAGCGATTTCTTTTAATGTACCGCCTAATATTCCAGTATGATCCAAGCTGATAGATGTAATAATACTAATGTGCGGGGTAAGAATGTTAGTAGAATCTAATTTCCCACCTAAGCCAACTTCTATAACATTGATATCTGTATTTTCTTTATCAAAAATGTAAAAGGCTAAAACCGTTAAAAACTCAAATAATGTTATTTGATTATCAGGATTTTTTTGATTGTATTGTTGGACTTCAGGCCACATTTCGTAAAATGAGTTTGTAAATTTATTTTTGGATATTTCCTTACTTCCGATTTGAATTCGCTCGGTAATTTTATGGATATGTGGAGATGTAAATAATCCTGTTTTATAACCCTCAGTTTTTAGTATAGAGGATATAAACACTGCGGTACTTCCTTTGCCTTTCGTTCCAGCAATATGTATGTTAGGGGAAGAGTTTTCAGGATTTCCAAATATTGTTGAAAAATTTATAATCCTATTTAAATTATAACGTCTTTTTTTAGCAATATTGTTATTCGCAATAGTTCCAAAATCGGTAAGACTCATTAAATCTTTAAGTGCTTCTTTGTAACGCATTATCGCCCAATAGATAAAGTAAAATTGCTTTAGGTAATTTATATTAAGTTATTAGTTTTTTTTAATCAATGAAGATAAAATTAAATTTGTATAATGTGATAGAATTGTGTAGTTGTTTTATATCTAATATAAATAATTGAAACTAATATTAAATCAAAAATATTTTGGAACATAGATAATATTTTGGAACAAAACGATAAATATCACGCATTAAGACATTCAGCTGCGCACATTATGGCATCTGCAGTGTGTAAGTTATATCCAGATACAAAATTTGGTATTGGACCGGTAATTACTGATGGGTTTTACTATGATTTTGTATTAGATAAACGATTATCTGAATCGGATTTAGATGAAATTGAAAAGATAATGCAGCAAGAAATTAATAAGAATCTTTCTTTTGAAAAACAAATTATTACAAGACTCGAAGCATTAGAACTGTTCTCCGATCAACCATTTAAGCTAGAGATAATAGATGAAATTGATAAAGAGGAAGATATTTCTATTTATAAACATGGTGATTTTCAAGATCTTTGCGCAGGGCCTCATGTTGTATCAAGTAAAGATGTAACGGCATTTAAACTTCTATCAGTTGCAGGAGCATATTGGCGGGGAGATGAAAATCGACCAATGATGCAAAGAATTTATGGTACAGCTTTTGATTCTAATGAATTACTAGATGAACATTTAAAATTAATTGAAGAGGCTAAAAAAAGAGACCATCGGGTTTTAGGAAAAGAATTAGGTTTGTTTTTTATGGACCCTATAGCACCTGCTAGTCCATTTTTTCTACCTAAAGGTACAATAATTTATAACGAATTAGTTAATTATGTTCGCGAACTATATCATCAATACGAATATCAGGAAGTTATTACCCCGCAAATTTTTTCTACTGATTTATGGAAACAATCAGGCCATTATGATAACTACAAGGATAATATGTATTTTGTTATGGCAGAAGATAGAGAATTCGGTATAAAACCTATGAATTGTCCTGCTCATGCAGTTTTATATAAATCAGGCCTAAGATCATATAGAGAATTACCTTTTAGGGTTGCAGATTTTGGACGATTACATAGATTTGAACGATCAGGAGTTGTACAGGGTTTAACTCGAGTTAGACCTTTTTCTCAAGATGATGCCCATATATTCTGCACAATTGACCAGGTAGATCATGAAATTGATTCTCTAATTGCAATGTTCAAACAAACTTATGATATATTCAATTTTAATGATGTCAGGATAGCTTTGTCATTACGACCAGAGAAAAGAGTGGGCGAAGAAGAAATGTGGGATAGGGCTGAGTTAAAACTTCAAAAATGCCTAGAAGATAATAATATTAATTTTAAAGCGTTTCCTGGTGAGGGTGCTTTTTATGGGCCCAAAGTGGATTTTTTTGTTCCTGATGCCTTAGGAAGAGAATGGCAATTAGGAACAATTCAATTAGATTTTTCTTTACCAGAACGATTTGATTTAGAGTTTGTTAATGAAGATGGGCAAAGATCTCGTCCTGTTATGGTTCACCGTGCCATGTTAGGTTCTTTGGAAAGATTTATGGGGGTCCTAATTGAACATTTTGCCGGAGCAATGCCGCCATGGCTTTCTCCATTACAAGTTTTAATAATTCCTATTGCTGATAGACATCAAGATAAAGCATTAGAATTAAAGTCCAGGTTGGTAGATTTGAATGTACGAGTCGATATAGATTCAAGAAATGAAAGAATGAATTCAAAAATACGTGAAGGTCAAATGAATAAAACACCATATATGGTTATTTTGGGCGATAAAGAAATTGAATCAGGTGGAGTTTCTATAAGGCTAAGAACTGGAGAAAATTTACAATCAATATCAGTAGAAGACTTTATCAATACAATTAAAGATAAAATTGATAAACGTGCAATAGAACTTTGGTAATCTTTAAAATAATTCTCTTTCTAAATTGCAGAATGCACTTTACCACAATTAATGTATATGTTAATATTCTTATCCTATGATTTTTGTTGTTTCTATAAGGTAGTTTAATATAGCTAAAGATTACAGAATTAATAATCAAATAAGATCTCAGACGGTCAGAGTTATATCTGATAAGGATGAACAGGTTGGAATAATTAGTTTGCAGGAAGCATTAGATTTGGCTAATCAGCGCGATTTAGATTTAGTTGAAGTCGCTCCTGGAGCAGAACCACCAGTTTGTAGAATTCTTGATTATGGTAAATTTAAGTATGTTCAAACTAAAAAAGAGAAGGAAGCAAGAAAGTCGCAAAAGACAGTTAGTTTGAGAGAAGTTAGGTTTAAATCTGGTATTGATAAACATGATTTAGATGCAAAGATACGAGTTGTAGGTAAATTGCTTGATTCTGGCAACAAGGTTAAGGTTAGTGTTATGTTTAGAGGAAGAACTATAGCTCATCCTGATATTGGGGTCTCTTTATTAAAGACAGTAGTTGAAGCAACTCAAGAAACTGCTAAAATAGATAAGGCTCCAGCTTTTGAGGGAAGAAATTTAAGTATAATTTTAGCCCCTGGTGCAAAAAAAGAAGTAAAAGAAACTACTGCTGTGGTTCAGGAAACTTAGTAAGTTTTGTTTTTACTAGACTGAAAGAGGAAGAGAAATGCCTAAAATGAAAACCCATAAGGGGACTAAAGCAAGATTTCGTTTTTCTGCAAATGGAAAACCACTTAGAATGAAAGGTGGTAGTAGTCATTTAAGAAGAAAAAAATCTAAGCGTGCGAAAAGAATGTATGATGATGTTTTGTCCGTGAGTAAAGCAGACGCACCTAAATTAAAACGCTTATTACCATACGGATAAGTTAAAAAGGAGAAATCGTGGCCAGAGTAAAACGAGGCGTAACTAAACAAAAAAGACACTCAAAAGTGCTTAATTTAACAAAAGGACATAAAGGTGTAAGGCATCGCTTATATAAAAGAGCTCATGAATCCCTAGTTCATGCCTTATCATATGCATATGCTCATAGAAGAGAGCGAAAGGGTGATTTTAGGCGTTTATGGATCACTAGGATTAATGCTGCAGCAAAGTTGAATGGCATTAGTTATAGTAAATTCATTAATATGTGTAAAATTGCTGATTTTGATGTTGATAGAAAGATACTAGCAGAAATAGCTGTAAGCGATCCCCAAGCGTTTGCATCGATCGTGGAGCACGTAAGTACTACATCTTCTAAAGCTAGCTAAAACCTTTTAAAAATAGGTCTGTATCATATATGTCGCCATGCTAATCATGATTAAGTTTTCTATGAGAGTCAATGAAGAGAGTGGAAGACTAATTGCAGAGCCCATACATGCACATTGAATTTGTTCAGAACTTCGCAGTGAGTTATAGACCCCTATAGATTGGGATATCATAAAAATCAATGTAAATATCATTGCATACATTAATAATGATTCTGTTAAGAAAGCTATTGCAAGGGCTAATTCAATATATGGATATATTGTTGAGAATACAGGGATTTTCTTGGAAATCAAGTCATATTTTCTAAACGTCATACTAAAACCGCTTACATTTAGTAGCTTTAAAAATGAGAAGAGCATAAAAAAAAGACCCATGTATGTCATAAACCATTTATTTATATCAAATGTATTAGTAGGTACTTGTAAAGCCAGTGATGATATAGTAACTAAAGATAGTGCAATAACAATGGGTTTTTTAGAAACAAAATATTCTACAATGTTAGATATTAAACTGGGGTTATTATCCCTAATTCTGTAGTCACCTAGATTTGTTACTACCGAGTTTATATGGTTTATTTCGAAAATTGTGTCCGATTGAATTCTCAATTCTTTTTTCTCTAACGAGACATGAGCCAATAAAACACCTAAATTTGTTTTTATACCAGCCTCAATAGTGTCAGCACAGGCCTGACATGTCATACCTTCTACTTTGTATACAGTTTCATATGTAGTTAATAGCGACTTCATTTGATTACAACAGCTAATTCAATGAGAGTGTAGTTTCAGTGGTAACCTGGTGTTTCTTTGTTCTGTTTCTTATAACCTCTCGTATTCCATAATACATGTCATTAGTCAACATTCGGTAGAGTTTAGCAGGAGTGGGTAGCCACATATTGTTTGGATCGACCCATCTATCTTGGAGTGTTTCATATATATGAGAGATAGTAGTAGGCTTATTGCCATTACATATAAGAATACGGAAAATTGCTTCCATAGCAGGCATATGTGATTGTATGAAATTTTCACTAGAAGAACAGCAATTATTTATTTGTTCTAGAGCATTTGAATCATCTTTGTTTGTGCATTTTTCACAAGCTCTTTGAGAAACCATTCTGTTGAGTTCTCGATTTAACTCATTTAATGCTTGATCTGAAATTTTAAATTTCATTTTTGCGTATACAGTTTCTTCTTGGTATTTAACTCTTGTTCTAACCATTTCAGTCCCCCCATATCTTAAATTTGCTACAAGTCATCAACATGCCAATCTATCATTTGTACTTCAATTGTTTGTCCAGATTTAATTTCTAATATATTCTCAGGACATATGGCTAAGCCATTGGCTTTTGCCATAGAAGTAAGGACATGAGATCCTTGGTTTCCGGTTGCCTCTGCATAATAATCGACTCCTTCTTTTTTTACAAGAACCCTAATGTACATTCTTCTACCATCTTCATTTTTTATTGTGTTTTTTAAAATTGCTTGTATGGATGGTTTATTTAATTTTGTATATCCTTTGAGTTTCAATATTGAAGGTCGTACAAATTGTTCAAATGCCACCATTGCACTTACTGGATTGCCAGGTAGTCCTAGCAAAGGTAATTTTGTAGTTTTCGATTTATTGATCCAGCCGAACGCAATTGGTTTTGCTGGTTTCATATTGACCGACCAAAATTCGATATTTCCTCTTTGGCTTAATATGTTTTTGACAATATCGTAGTCACCTTTTGAAACACCAGCAGATGTGACGAGAATATCGTATTCTAAAGCCTTATCAAGGAGTGCATTTAATGATTCTTCATTATCTCTAGCTATTCCAATAATAATCGGAATTCCTCCATATTTTTCGACAGATGTTGCTATACTGTATGTATTGGCGTCATAAATTTTACCTAGTTCTATAGGTTCACCAATATCTGTTAGCTCATTACCAGTAGATATTATTGCAATTTTCGGTTTTCGAATAACTGGGATATCTTTAAATCCAAGTGTTGCCAAAACTCCAATTTCACTTGGTCTGAGAATTGTTCCTTTTGTAAATATATTATCTCCTGATTTAATATCCTCACCACAAAATCGAATATAATCGTTTTCTTTGACAGGTTTTAAAATACTTATTGTGTTTAATTGTTGATGAGTGTTTTTTTGTTGTGTTTCGTTTGTCTGCTCAAATGGAACAACTGCATTGGCCCCGTCTGGTATAGGTGCTCCAGTCATTATTCTTATTGCAGTATTGTGAGAGACTTTCGAGTTAGGCATATCACCTGCATATACTGAATCAATAACATTTAGGTTTACTGGATTAACGTCGCTTGCACCATTGGTATCACTGGCTATAACTGCAAACCCGTCCATTGCAGAATTATTCCATGGAGGTACATTAATGATTGATGAAATATCCTCAGATAATACATGGCCCAAGGATTTTGAAATTGGTAAATGCTCAGAATTCAAAACAGACATCATTTCAAGTATATTGTTTCTTGCTTCTTCAACAGATAACATATTTTCAGAAAAATTTGGATTATTAGTAGTCATAGTTAACTTGATTCTCTAATTGTTGCTCCCGTAGTATGTCGCAATTTATTAAGTATTTTATTAACGCTTTCATTTATTTCATCAGAAGTAAGGGTATGATCTGGATCATAAAAATGAATTCTAAATGCAAGAGACCTATGATCGTCTGGTAAAGAATTCCCTGTAAATTCGTCAAATAAGTCTGCGTTTATAACAAGTTTATGATCTTTGATAATTTTTAATAAATTAGCAGCAGTTATTTCTTTGTTAACGATAAGTGCAATATCTCTGTAAGAAATTGGGAATCGTGGTAGTTTAGTAAACAGTCGAGATGTATTTTTTGTTAATGATAGTAGCTTATGTAAATTTAATTCAAACATTATTACAGGTTTAGTATTTATTCCAAAGTTTTTGGCAATTTCATTTTTTACCTGTCCTACTACACCTATTTCTATACCCTGAACAACGATGGCTGAAGATATGTCATTTTCGAATAATATATCAGTTTTTGGTGTAAATATACTTTCAAGTTTAAGTTCTTTCAAAACTGAGGTGATGACACCTGTGGCATCAAAAAAATTCATAGAGTCCTGATTATTAGTCCAATTAATTTGAGATCTGTTGCCGCAAAAACCGCCCAGAGCAACCCGAACTTCTTCAGGCAAATCGCTATCTTTTGGAATATATTGTTTTCCGACTTCAAATAATTTTAGGTTATCGGCGCCAAATCTAACATTGTGTGCTATCGTCTCAAGCATTCCAACTCTAAGGTTTGTACGCAGGTACTCTCTAAAACCTAATGTGTCAGAAATATTTGAATAAGTAAAGTCATCAGGTTTTTGACTCATCGGGTTAGAAAGTTTCATTGGCTCTATATCTTTTTTATTTTCAACAAATGACAATGCTTCTTTGCTTGTTAAAGGGTATGTAATAATTTCTTGCATACCTGATAATACGAATAGATCTTGTAGTTTAAGGGATAAATTGCGTTCTGGTTGTTCTTCTCTCGGTGGAATAGGTTGGGAAATATATTTGGTAGGTATGATTTCATAGCCCTGTATTCTTGCTAATTCCTCAATTAAATCTTCTACAATGTTAATATCACTTCTCCAGTACGGTTGGGTAATTTCTAAAGTTGTTTTATTTATTTCTTTTGATTTAATACCCAGTGAGGTGAAAATTTTCTTCATTTGGTTTAAAGTAAATTTTGTCCCTAACACTTCAGCTACTTTTTTTGTAGTTATTGTTATAGATTGACTAGTACTTTTGTTTGGATAAACATCAATGATGTTTTTACAAACTGACCCTTTAGTAATTTGCTGGATTAAATGTATAGCTCTTTTTTGTCCCATCATTGCTAATTCAGGATTAAGATGTCTTTCAAACCTATGAGAAGCTTCGGTTCTCATTTTTAATTCTGTTCGAGTCTTTCGAATATTTGCCGGAAGAAAACTAGCAGACTCTAATAGAATGGTTGTAGTTTTATCTGTAACTTCAGAGTCTAATCCGCCCATAATACCTGCTAGTCCTATAGGTTTGTTTTCATCTGCAATTACTAACATATCGTTCGTTAAAGTTCGTTTTTCTTCGTCTAAAGTTACAAGAATTTCTTTATCTTTAGCTCTTCGTATTTTTATAGTAGAGTTTTGTATTTTTGTAAGATCAAAAGCGTGTAATGGTTGTCCAATTTCTAACATTACGTAATTTGTTATATCTACCACATTGTTTATAGGTCTTTGACCTGCATTGATAAGCTTTTCTTTTAGCCATTCTGGGGATTCTTCTATTTGTATTCCAGAAATGATTGAAGCAGTATATCTTCCACAAAGATCAGGATCTTCTATTTCAACAGATGCTTTTGTATTTGTGTTTTCATCCGATTCTATGTATTGAAGTGAAGGTTCTTTTATATTTGAATCATTTAATGCAGCAATTTCTCTAGCTACACCAAGTACTGAAAGCCAATCTGGTCTATTAGGGGTAGGTTCAGTTTCTAATATTACTTGCCCTAATATAGATTCTAATTTAGTACCTTTCGGTACTTTTGGGGGTAATACAAGTATTCCATCGTGGTTGTCGCCAATTCCAAGTTCTTTTTCTGAACAAATCATACCCTCTGATACAACTCCTCTGATTTTAGCAGCTTGTAATGGTGTTAATTTTTGAGATTCATGGTCTAGTAATTCAGATCCAATTTTAGCAAAAGCAATTTTTTGATTTACTTCAACATTGGGGGCCCCACAAACTACTTTTTTAATTTCATTGTCTATATCTACAGTAACTAAATTTAGTCTGTCAGCATTTGGATGCTTTTCTATTTTAAGAATTTCCCCAACAAGAATACCTGACCATGTTCCTTGCTTTATTGTTTGTAATTCACTTTCTAACCCGGCCATTGTTAATTTATGCGCTATATTATCCAGTGAAACATTTTCATTGAGATATTCTTCTAACCACACAATTGGTATTTTCACAACTACTCCTTAGTTTAGAATTGGTTCAGAAATCTTATGTCGTTTGAATAAAAATGACGAATATCATCAATCCCGTATTTCAACATGGCAATTCTCTCTGGCCCCAGACCAAATGCAAATCCAGTGTATTTTTCTGGGTCGTATCCTGCTTGCTCTAGTACTCTTGGATGAACCATACCTGCTCCCATAATTTCTATCCACCCAGTTCTTTTACATATCGAACAATTCTCAGTTGATATAGATCCCGAGTCACTACAAGCAAAACAGTCAATTGACATATCAACGCCGGGTTCTACAAATGGGAAGTAATCACATCTGAATCGAATTTTTCGATTTTCCCCAAAAATTCTTTTTGCAAATTCAAATAATGTTCCTTTTAAATCAGCAAAAGTTAAACCTTGATCTACTGCCAAACCTTCTACTTGGTAAAAATGCCACTCGTGGGTAGCATCTGAAGCTTCGTACCTAAATACTTTTCCAGGCACGACAACACGTACTGGAGGTTCTCGATTTTCCATGATTCTTGCTTGCATAGGAGAGGTGTGAGTTCGTAATAGAATATTACCTTTTTCTTGTTTGTCGCTTTCTAACCACAATGTGTCCCACATATCTCTTGCAGGATGATCGGAGGGGATATTAAGAGCATCGAAATTATAATATTCCCATTCAACTTCAGGACCTTCAGCAATATCGAAACCCATGGATAGAAATGCTTCACATATTTCTCTAATCATTTGAGTTGTTGGATGAAGTCGTCCGTTTTGTATTGGGCGACCGGGCATTGTGATATCTACATTATGTACATTTGAATTTTTATTTACTAATTCTCCTGCAGCGTTTACTGCATCCTCATAATTTTTTTCTAAGAGATTTTTTATATTATTTAGCTGTTGTCCAATTTCTCTTCTGGAATCTATAGGAGTTTCTTTAAGGTTACGTAACAATCCTGTTAAAATACCCTTCCTCCCAAGGTATTTGGTTCTCCAAAGAGATAAATCTTGTTCACTTTTATTATTGCTTAGCTCTCCAAGAGCTTGTTGATAAGTATCGTTTATATTATTAATATCTGGAATACTATCCATTGTTTATTTCTCTTCTTATATTGAAAAATGGGTACCAAGAAATTGTACTACTGAATTGTATATAATCAAGTCTTACAAGTAAGATCACATTAATTTTATAACAGAGGAATAATATTCCTGATAGCTTTGGCTCGATGACTAAGCTTATTTTTTTCATCAGGATTTATTTCTGCAGAGGTTTTTCCAAATTCAGGAAGTAAAAATATTGGATCGTATCCAAATCCATTTTCCCCTGTGGGTGAAAAGTTTATTATCCCTTCCATTGTGCCTTCACTATTCAATATTTTACCATTAGGCCAAGCTATTACTATTGCTGCTTTAAATCTCGCTTGTCTTTTTTCTATGGAGATGTTTTTCATTTCTTCTAGAATTAATTCTACCCTTTCTGAGTCACTTAAATCAGGTCCGCCATATCTTGCAGAATATATTCCTGGTCTACCATTCAATGCATCAATTTCTATTCCAGAGTCATCAGATATACATGGTAATTTAGTTGCGTGAGCATATTGAGTAGCTTTTAATGTGGCATTTTCTAAAAATGTTTTACCAGTTTCAATAACTTCAATATTGCATGAAGCTTCTTCCAACGTAGTTAGTTCATAAGGTATATCTTGTAGTATTTGTTTAAACTCTTTTATTTTGCCTGGATTTGAGGTACCTAATAATAGTTTATGATTCATTAAAGGAGACCTTGGCGAGCGCTACTTGTTAATTGAGCTCTGTCAAAAAAACTTGATTGAGCAGTTGTTTTATTTGTATCTTTGCCAAGCCATGCTTTTAGTGGTGCAGCTTGAAGGCCTCGTCCATATGAAAAACTCAGTTCCCAAGGCGCATTAAGTGTTTTTGCAACTTGGTTTATAGTATTGAGGTTTATTGTGGCCTCTTCATCACTTTGCCCTCCTGATAAAAATACAATCCCTGGCACTGATGAAGGTACACAACTCAATAAACATTCAACAGTTTTTTGAGCAACTTCTGTTGTATTTGCTCTTGAGACTGCACTTTTTCCAGATAAAACCATGTTAGGTTTTAGTAAGGTGCCCTCTAAAAAGATATTTTGCATTTCAAGTTCTGAATATACTTGATGCAAAGTTTGCTGGGTTATTTCAAAACATTTTTCAATTGTGTGTTCACCATCCATTAGTACTTCTGGTTCTACAATTGGTACGAGGCCAGCTTCTTGGCTTAATGCAGCGAATCTTGCCAAAGCATGTGCATTTACGTTTATGGCATAAGGCGTGGGTATAGATTCTGCTATATTTATTACTCCTCTCCATTTTGTGAACAATGCACCTAATTCTCGATATTCATTCAATCGCTCTCGAAGATTATCTAATCCTTCAGTTATCGTTTCACCTTTAGATCCAGCTAAAGGTTTAGCTCCAGTATCAACTTTTATACCTGGAATAATATCTTGATCTGATAAAATGGAAACGAGTGAGGCTCCATTTAAATCGTTTTGGCGCATTGTTTCATCGAATAAAATGACACCGCTTATGAACTGTGATATGTCTTTTGTTGTGAACAGCATTTCTCGATAGTCTCTACGATTTAATTCAGTTGATTCTACGCCGATAGAATCAAATCGACTTTTAATTGTATTAGAACTTTCGTCTGCTGCTAATATTCCCTTCTTAGGGGCCACTAATTTTTTAGCTGTTTCAGCAAGTAGTTTTGTATTCATTGATTTTCCCTCTCGTATTCATCCTATTGTAAATTTATTTACCTCTTTTGTGTTTCCTATGAACAAAGGTGTTCGTTCGTGTAATTCTTTGGGTATGATATCCAGTATATTTTCATTTCCATTTGTAGCACTACCACCAGCTTTTTTCATAACAAAAGTTAATGGATTAGCTTCGTACATAAGGCGGAGTTTGCCGCTTGGATAAAGAAATACTCCCCCTTTGAGAAGATTTCTGTGAAAATCAGCAACCAGTGAGCCGACATATCTCAATGAGGATGTTTTTTGCAATTCTTCTAGTTGAGATTTAGTATTAGAAGAAAATTGATCCCAATTACTATAATTTACACTGTAATATGTGCAGCTGTCAGGAAGAGATATGATTGGGTGCGTGAGTATAAATTCATTGCACTGGTTATCCAAGGTAAAGCCACTCACTCCTTTTTCTGTAGCTATTACCATAATTGTGTTTGAACCATAAACTACGTATGCTGCTGCTATTTGTTGTTTTCCTGCAAGCAATAAAGATTTGTTTGTAATTTCGTTAAGATTTGGGCTAGGCCATATTCCAAATATAGATCCAATGCTTACAGAAACATCAATATTGCTGGACCCATCTACAGGATCCATATTTACTATGCATAGGTTTGGATCCTGTGAAATAATTTCAGGATTTTCTAGTTCTTCACAACCAACTATTGAAACACTTTGTGAGGTACGAAAACAGTCAAGGAAAATTTGAGATCCGAGTTCATCGAGTTTTTGAACAACTTCTCCTTGCACATTGATGTCACCAGTTGCTCCTGTGTGCCCATCAATGCTTAATCGATCAACTTTTTCTTGAACAAGAATTGCACCATTTGCTATTGCATACAATGTGGATTTAAGATGATTGTCTATATCTATTGATTCTAAGTATTCTCTTAGAAATATAATGGTAAGCTCCAATTCATTTTGAATACTAAATCGAATACGGGTATAATATTGGAGATAAGTTTAACAATGCTACTTATTTGTTTCAAGTAATACTTGTTGAATTGACTCAAACTATTATTTAATTTTCTGCTATTATGTTTATTACTAAAATTTTGGGAAATATAATTTAATATTTCATAAGAATAACAGTCCATAAAACAGTATGATAAAAGACATATTTAATAGACCAATTAAGGATTTAAGAATTTCAGTTACAGATCGTTGTAATTTTCGATGTCCATATTGTATGCCAGCTGAGATATATGGTGAACGATATAAGTTTTTACCGAAAGATCAAGTTTTATCTTTTGAACAAATAGAAAGAATTGCTAAAGTTTTTGCCGAATTGGGTGTTTCTAAGATAAGACTCACTGGAGGAGAACCTCTATTAAGAAAAGATCTTGATTTGTTAGTAAAGAAGCTGATTCAAATACCAGGAATAGAAGACTTGGCACTTACTACTAATGGATATTTGTTGTCTAGATATGCCGAAAAACTCCATAAAGCTGGATTGAAAAGGATTACAATTAGCATCGATACAATTGATGAAGATTTGTTTAAAGAAATGAATGGTGTTAATGCTGAATTAACAACTGTACTTGAAGGATTGGATCTTGTAGAAAAACTAGGATTTAATCCAATAAAAATTAATACAGTTGTTCAAAAAGGAAAGAACGATAAAAATCTGATAGATCTTGCAGAATATATCAAGGCTAAAGGCCATATATTGAGGTTTATTGAATATATGGATGTAGGTAATTTAAATGGGTGGGATAAGTCGCATGTTGTGCCCTCTGCAACAGTTGCTAAAATGTTAGATGAAAAATTTGGGATTACTCCTTTAGAAAAGCAATATATCAATGAGGTAGCCAATAGGTGGAAATATAATGATGATTCTGCAGAGGTAGGGTTTATATCTTCTGTTAGTGATCCGTTTTGTGGGAATTGTTCCAGGATTAGATTATCAACTGATGGGAAATTGTATACGTGTCTTTTTTCTGATCTAGGTTTTGATATTAAACCAGCGTTAGATTTTGATGATGAAGAACAGTTAAAAAATAAAATAGTCCAAATATGGGGAAATAGAACTGATCAATACTCACAAAAACGATTTGATACAAAAAGAAAGAAACCAACTAAAAAAATTGAAATGTATGCGATTGGTGGATAAATTTAGGTCATGATAAAAGTATATACAGATGGTTCGTGTTTAGGTAATCCCGGTCCAGGTGGATGGGGCGCGGTCATAATATTTCCTAATGGAGAAGAAATGGAGTTGTCTGGATCAGAGGAAGATACTACTAATAATCGCATGGAATTAAGGTCTGTAATTGAAGCTTTACATTTCATTGAACCTGGTTCAATTATTGAACTGTTCTCTGATAGTTTGTATGTAATAAATACAATTACAAAAGGGTGGAAAAAAAAGGCTAATATATCGCTTTGGAATGAATTAGAAAAGGTTATACAAAAACACAGTAATATTTCTTGGAATTGGGTTAAAGGGCATAGCGGTGATTTTTATAATGAAAAAGTTAATGATTTAGCTCAAGGGAAGGCTGAAATGGTAAAAAAAAATAAACTTTCTCACATTAGTGAAGAAGGCAAAGTGCAAATGGTAGACGTAGGTCAGAAAAGCGACACAGAACGTATAGCTTTTGCTAAAGGATTTGTTAAAGTAAGTCAACAAATTATTTCGCAAGTTCTTAATGCGAATAACCCTAAAGGCGACGTTTTGAGTGTGTCTCGAATTGCAGGAATTATGGCAGCAAAAAGAACTCCTGAATTAATTCCTTTATGTCACCAAATTGATTTAAACCATGTAGATATTACAATAGAAATTGACGAGGATAACAATCGATTTGTAATTGAAGCAATGGCAAAAAGTAATTCCAAAACAGGCGTAGAAATGGAATCTTTGGTTGCAGTTAGTATAACCGCATTAACAATATACGACATGACCAAATCTATAGATCACGATTCACTTATCAGTGATATTCAGCTAGTAAGTAAAAAAGGCGGAAAATCCGGAAATATCATTAGGGAAACTAGTTTCTAAATATAGTTTATTTTGAAACCTCGGAAGTGGTTTGCGACTTTCTTTTTTTAGGCGCTTCATTACTCTTTGCGGATTCAGTGTCATCACTTCTTTTGAGTGTTCCCAAACCATTTTGTACAGTAGTAATTATAGATTGTAAGCTGGCTTCTAATTCAGAAAGAACTTGATATGAATAGGCATCAGCATCTTTTAGCATTTGGACTGCTTTCTTGTCCGCAGTTTCAATAATTCGTTGTACTTTTTGTTGCGCTTCTTGAATAATTCGCTCACCTTCTTTTTCAGCTTCTTTGGTTAATTCGCTGTCTTCTACTTTATTGCGAAATTCAGTTTCAGCGGACGAACGAATTTTCCTAGCTTCGTCTAGTGATTGATTAAGTATGTCATCTTTTCTTGCAAGTACTTCTGTGGCCCTGGAAACATCTTCAGGTACAGCCATTCGCAGTTGATCAATGAGTAATAGAGCCTCAGGTGCATCAACTAGGTTCTTTTTAGTTAATGGCATCTTTGATCCAGCAAGAATGATTTCTTCTAATTTATCTATGATCGGTAGAATATCTATGATTTCCTCCTTTCATGAAGTTAACTTCCATTAGCATACTTCATTTTAATAGCATTTGCTACGTGTTCAGACACAAACTCGCTAACATCACCTTTGTATTTTGCAACTTCTTTAATAAGAGTTGAACTTACAAACTGATATTCTAAACTAGTATATAATAACACAGTATCCAAATTTGGTTGTAGTTTTCTGTTCATCATTACCATAGTGGCTTCATAATCTGCGTCGGTTATACTTCTGACACCTCTTATAATAGCTTTGGCATTTATCGATGCGGCGAAATCTACAGATAGTCCTGTATAAGGTTGAATTTCCACGTTACTGAGATTTTTAATTGATTCTGAGAACAACTTAACTCTTTCATCAGTAGTAAACAATAGTGATTTTGCTGGAGTATCAAATACTCCTACGACAACCCTATCAAATAATTCAGAAGCTCTATAAACTAAATCTTCATGACCTTTTGTTACTGGATCAAATGTTCCGTTATATAAAACTGTTACCATAGTAGTGAAGTAAATTATTTTATGTTTTTATAAAAAGAAATTTGGGTATCCCCATATTTCCTTACGTCAAATTTTTCTATATTTAGCAATGTTTCATTTATATTCTCATTTGATCGATGTTCCAATATTATCATACCTTCAGGATTTAGCAATTCTGATTTTTCAATTATGGATAATATTTCTTCTTTGTTTTTATATTCATAAGGTGGGTCAGCAAATATAAAATCATATTTTGAGTTCAATTGTTTTAATATGGAGGTTGCGTTACCTTGAAATACTTTGCATGAATTTTGTAGTTTAAGTTTTTCTAAATTGTTATTGATCATATTGCATAATTGAGGGTCTTTTTCTAAAAAATCTACTGAAGACGCTTTTCTACTGAGAGCTTCGATACCTATTGCGCCACTTCCTGCAAATATGTCTAACAGAGTGGTATTTATAATTAAATCACCTAATGTATTAAATAATGCCATTCTGATTTTTTCAGATGTTGGTCGGATTGTTGAACTTTTAGGGAGTATAATATTTATCCCTTTATAAATTCCACTGGTTATCCTCAAAGAAGCTCCTTAATAATGTATTAATTTTAATAACTATATATATTATTGATAAACTTTCTCAATAGCTATCTCTAAATTTAATAAATATATTCTTGACATGATCATTAATAGTTATTTAACATTTATCAATAGTATACATTTTACCTATTTTCTTTTCGATTATTGATGCTCTATGACTAAATATGTTTTTGTAACAGGTGGTGTTGTAAGTTCCGTTGGGAAAGGTATTACTGTCGCATCGCTAGGTCGTTTACTAAAACATAAAGGTCTCACGGTTTCTGTTATGAAATTAGACCCTTATCTTAATGTTGACCCAGGTACAATGTCTCCTTATCAACATGGAGAGGTTTTTGTTACCAAAGATGGTTGTGAAACTGATTTGGACTTAGGACATTATGAACGATTTATTGATTTAGAGTTGACTGCATCATCTAATGTAACAGCTGGGCAAATTTACAGCACTGTAATCCAAAAAGAACGACGTGGAGATTACCTTGGTGGTACTATACAGGTAGTTCCACAAGTTACTGATGAAATAAAAAACCATATTAAGACTTTAGCTAAAGAGAGCAAGGCAGACGTAGTAGTAGTAGAGGTTGGTGGTACTGTTGGCGATATAGAAGGGTTACCTTTTCTTGAGGCAATAAGGCAGATAAGGCATGAGGTTGGTAGGGAGAACGTCTATAACATTCATGTTACTCTTCTTCCGTTTATACAAGCTACTGGCGAAATCAAAACAAAACCTACACAACACAGTGTAAAGGAGTTGCGAAGCATTGGTATACAGCCTGACGCAATAATTGCTCGCAGTGATTTTGATGTTTCAAATGGAATATTAGATAAATTAGCTTTATTTTGTGACGTTCCAAAAGATTCAGTTGTAGTGCTTCCTACAGTTAAAAGTATTTATGAGGTTCCTTTAGTATTAAAAAACAGCGGTATTGATTCAGTGCTTACAAAACATTTACAGTTAGAGTTAGAGCCATCACTAATGGATGACTGGGGCGATATGGTGTCTAGAATGTCTAGCTTAAAAACTACACTTACTATAGGTGTTGTTGGGAAGTATACAGATTTACCCGATGCTTATATATCTGTCAAAGAAGCATTAGTTCATGCTGGTGTTTATAACAATACAAATATTGAAATTGTATGGATTCAATCTGAAGATATTGAAGAGGTAGGGTGCGAAACACTTCTTTCAAATTTGGATGGTATTGTAGTTCCTGGTGGATTTGGCCCCCGTGGTATAGAAGGAATGATCAAAACTGCTCAATATGCCAGAACAAATAATATCCCTTATTTAGGGCTATGCCTAGGGATGCAAATGATGGTTATTGACGTAGCTCGAAATGTTCTTGGTTTAGCTTCTGCTAATTCTACAGAATTTGAAAAAGACACAACGAATCCAGTTATATGTCTTATGGAAGAACAGAAAGATGTAGTTAATAAGGGAGGGACAATGAGGCTTGGTAATTATCCTTGCGAATTAAACCCTGATTCTTATCTCAATGAAATTTATGGCATAAGTTCAATTAATGAGAGACATCGTCATAGGTATGAATTTAATAACCAATATAGAGATATCCTTGCAGAAGGCGGCTTAATAGCTCAGGGTACTTCTCCAGATGGTGATCTTGTAGAAATTTGTCAGCTAGATCAGCATCCCTTTATGATAGGTGTCCAGTTCCACCCGGAATTTTTATCTAGACCTCAAAGACCACATCCTTTATTCAGAGAGTTTATTGGTATTACCAAAAATGGTAATCATAAGGATTAGAGCGTTTCTCTTATTGTAAGAGTAGACTAAATAAAATACATGTGATAGAGTGATCGGGAATTATCTCAGTCATTTACGACGATTTCACAACAAAAAATATATACTCCTAGATCCAATTTGGTTTTTTATCGTAAATGTAGGGTGATTTTAACTGGGGGTATTATTCAAGATATTTTTATCCATATGAATATTATTAAGGATAAATTATGTCTGATACACATGAGGCAGGTGTTTTTTTGACAACAGAAACTATTATTACATCAGAATCACTAAAAGAAAAAACAGATAAGCAGCTTTTTCGAATGGCAAAGAAGTTGGGAGTTAAGGATATTTCTGAATCAGATATAGAGCGTGATGATTTAATAGACAAAATTGTTAAAGCTTCTGAATCAGACCAAGAGCCTGAAGAGTTAGAAGCAGGCGGAATACTCGACATAATGTCAGATGGGTATGGTTTTTTGAGACAAAATGGAATGGCCTCACCAGGTAAAAAAGATGTTTATGTTTCACAATCCCAAATACGTAGATTTAGCCTACGAACAGGTGATTTGGTTTCTGGAAAGGTTAGACCACCAAAAGACGGAGAAAGATATTTTGGACTAATTCGAGTAGAGGCAGTAAATAATCTAGATCCAGATAAGGCAAAAAAAAGATTAGGTTACGATAAACTTACACCTGTATTTCCTAATGTACAAATTACTCTAGAAACAGAACCTAAAAAACTATCTACAAGAGTTATAGATATGATAGCACCTATTGGTATGGGACAGAGAGGACTTATCGTATCACCACCAAAAGCCGGAAAAACAATGTTGTTAAAAGATATTGCTAACGGTATTACTAGTAATCATAAAGACATGCATTTGATTGTAGCATTAATTGGTGAAAGGCCTGAAGAAGTAACAGATGTAAGAAGGTCTGTAAGTGGCGAAGTGTTTGCTTCGACATTTGACGAACCTGTAGAGGATCATTGTCGTGTTGCAGAACTTGCCTTGGAACGTGCTAAGAGATTAGTTGAATTTGGCGTCAATGTTACTATTTTGATGGATAGTATTACTCGTTTAACAAGAGCCTATAATTTATCCTTGCCTACAAGTGGAAGGACTTTATCTGGTGGTATTGATCCAGTAGCTCTATACCCGCCAAAACGATTCTTTGGTGCTGCAAGAAATACTGAAGATAGTGGTAGCCTAACCATTATAGCTACGTGCCTTGTTGACACTGGTAGCAGGATGGATGATGTCATATACGAGGAATTTAAAGGAACTGGAAATTGGGAATTACATTTAGATAGACGATTAGCAGAACGTAGAATTTTCCCAGCTATAGATATTCAGAGAAGTGGAACCAGAAGAGAAGAATTAATCCTTGAAGAGGCGACATTGAAAAAGGTATGGTTATTACGTCGAATGGTTGGCCTTATAACAGCTAATGCACAGGATAGTATTGATGCTACTGGCGAAATTCTTAAGCGTATGTCTGAGACAAAAGCAAATACTGAATTTTTAGATAATCTGAACAGTCCATCAAAAAAATAATTTTTGTTTTATACTTTCTAGATAATTTAAAAATAATCCCTATGTATAAAGTACTTGACACTTACATCAAGATTATGTATATTTCGGTAACGTTAGTTGCAATGCAATTGACAGAGGATTTGACCGACGACGCGATTAGTTTGGTAATATGAGGGTATTACTGGACTGTATTCGGGTCTTCGCATGTTTTTGGTCGATGAACTGATTCATGTGGGTTTGACCTTTTAAATAAGAGAGTATATTATGTACTCGACTATTTTTTTTTATTTTTAATATTAGTTCCTGTGGGGACGTTAGATTTACTGGCGTTTCCAAGGTGGTTTCCCCACCAAATTTAAAACTTTATACCGTACATTATTCTTTTTAAGGGGGTAGCAAGTGAAAAAGAACTTTCGGATTTTAAGCCTATTTGGCGTAACCACTGCTTTGTTGGTGGCTATGCTATCTAGCATCAGTGCGTTTGCAGCACCTTCAGGTGCAGTAAC
>VFGE01000031.1 GCA_009392515.1 SAR202 cluster bacterium
GAAAATCAGACAATTTTATTTTTGGGAAATAGTGCAAATTATAATGAAGGTCACATTGAAAAATCATATTGGCTTCCAAAGGATTGGCTAGAAATATATATAGAAGCTGTTGTGCCCAATAATAATGATAAAGTGGTATTGGTTTGTAATGATGGACTTAGGTCAGCATTATCAGCAAAGATATTGGACGATTTAGGATATAGCAATACTGTGGTTTTAAGTGGTGGTTTAGAGGCATGGAAGTCTAATAACCTGCCATTAACTACTAAAAGTGATAACAAATATGATTATCCGGATGATGTTTTTGTACACCCTCTTGGGAATCGTGAACTTATGCTTAAATACTTAACATGGGAAAAAGCTTTAGTTCAAGAAGATCAAGAATAATTAGGTCAGTTCTATTTTATAAACTGAGAACCCATTTTTATAGTAAATTTTCTTAAATCCTTGCTGAATCATGAAATCAAATTTATCTAGGCCTTCTTTTGGATAATAAATTTTTTCTAATTCCCCAACATAGATATATTCAATATTATATTTTTCTGCTATATCTTGGGCCAACTTTTTATTTTCTGTTGAAAAGAAAACTTTTACATCTTGGATCCTTGTGTTTATTTCTTCAATAGACTCTCCGGATGTTCTTTGTTGTGTTTGATGCCATCCCCATCCGATGACTGTAGGGTTTCCAGTATATATCGATATACGGTTGCCCCACATGTATCTATGAGGTTCAGTAGTAGCTTCAGCTATAACAGGTGATCCTGGTATATTATTTCGTATCCACATAATACCTTCTAAATCATGGTTTAAATTTAAACCATTCATTTCAGGATTCCAGAGAGGTGCTTTAGTATCTGTATACGATGCGTATTGCATAAATTCCATACCATTTAAACTTTTGAATTCTGTGGTGAATCGATTATTTACTCTTGAGGTTGTACCAAATATAGCAAATAAAGATGCATTTATAACAAAAAATCCAAGTAAAAATATCCAAAAGAATGTAACAATTCGGTTATTAAATATTAATTTAGAATTTATAGATTCGAGTAATATAGTGAGTAAAAACGCTGAGCCAATAGAAAAGAGAATCCATGCTTGATTGTAGAACTTAAAGACTGTGTTCATTCGATTTATATCATTATCAATAGTAAATATGTCTACAAAAATACAAATACTTAACGAAAGTAATATGAAAAACAAGGGAAATAAATAGTATCGATTTCCTAAAGAATTCATATATAAATCTGGAATCATTAATTTAAGCATTATTATTAAAATGACAATAATACCAACGGTAAAATATCCAAAATATAGTGTGAAAGATAGGATCACCGTAATTGCTGAAATAAGAATAATACTAATTGGGAAAATTAGGTTTCTTGGGATAGGTAAAGATGTGTAAAAGCTGAGTGTTTTTAGAAGAAAATATGAAAGAAGTATGAAAAGAAAAAATCCATATATCGATAGAAAATCCGAAATAGCTGTTTGTTCATTACTTAGATGGAATCCTGACGTGTAGATTGTATTATCCAAATGATATGGTAGATATAACAGGTACGAAATAGTAATAAGTGACGAAGAAATTAAGATGAGTTTTGTAATTTTTTGTTGAATCGATGATAGTGAAGTAAAAATCCCAATAAATATAAAAAATAATGAAATGACTAAATATGTTGGATAATCCCAGGTGTTAATTACGGAAAGAGATCCCAATATTAGTGCAAAAGATAAAAAACTTGCGATAAATTTTTTTGTAAAAATTCCCTCCTGTTTTAGTAAGTTAGTACAAACATTTAAACCTACAAGTATTGCTAATATGGTAAATGGAAGGGCGATTAAATGGGCATGTAAATCAGCGAATAGAAAGGTCCAAAAAGGGAATTCTGTGATACTAAATTGTGGTTCCATCATTCTACTTGGTCCCCACCAGTCAAATCGTGTTGGGTTCATGAGATAACTTGGATTATCAATGATTTGAAAAAGTATTCCAAAATTACCTGATAATGTTATGAGAAATAGAGTAACAAAACCAGCAAATATAGATGTTCTGCTGAGATGTATTTTTTCACGGTAAAGAGAATAAATATTATATCCAATTGAGAATGAGAGAATTGCAGTAAATGCATACAAAGTTGGGATGGCAAGATTGTACGCGATTTCTGGAAGAATACCAGAAAGGATTATGTACACAGCTATAAAAAACTGTCCAAAATAATAGTAATTGATATACCCACCGGCAAACCATGGATCGTATGGCGGCATTGTTGTTGATTTTATAATTGCATTTAGATAGGCAAAATCCATTGGTTTTTCACCACCTAGATATGGATGCCATAAATCCGGATTAAACCATCGTATTAGTACAAATAATCCAAATGCTGAAAGAAATATCAAATCTTCTATAACAAATAGTTTGATATTATTTTTTATCGTTGTGACTATATAATCTTTGTTTGTATAAAAAATTCTTATCGAAACTGCACTAAGTATAACCACAATTAATATTATTGAAGACATTGTAAATGTAAGGATATTTAAATAAACAAACATCCATGTGATGTATGCGATTACAAATAGTGAAAGTAATTTATTGATTCCAAATCCTTTATCGGGTAAACCGTGAAAGATAATTAGGGATATAGGTAAAAAAAGAATTGTTACAATTTCTAATAAGATAAACCATGATAAAACGGGTAGTTTTGCAATTAATATATTTTCAGAGAAAATATTATTCCATGTTCCACCGTTGCTGTTTGTTATTTTGTCTTCAAGAGTAAGCATAGAATTTAGCTTGGATGGGTAATTTGTTCGTCCACTATAAATAGTTTGGTATATTTGGTCCGGTTTATAGTGTTGGGTATTCTGAAAAATTAGTACTACAGGGTGATCATAATTTACAATGTCGTTGTCACCATAACCTAGGTTTAAATAAAATCCTGAATTGTCATCCGTTGGAAACCCGATTGGTGTAGGTATGTTATTGATGGAGAAAGTATCATGTTGGAAATGGATACCTGCGATTTCTGGATATTGAGTAAATGATTTAATTAGTGAATATCCTAATTTTTGATTGAAAAGATTATTGTAATATGAAGCGCTAATTGGATATTGGGATGAATTATTAAATATGGCATTGTAAGTTCTATTACTATAAAAGATCAAATACTCAGATGATGACAAATCTATGGCTATATCAAATCCTTTATCTTGTGTGTCAGATTCAAATATTGGTATTTGTTTTACTTGATAACCATAAATATCAGGGATGGATTCATCCCAGTGATTATCATTTATAATTTTTGTTCCTTTTGGGATATTCCCATTGATCCATTTACTTGCCTGAACGGCTGTATGGTCTTTTGTGTACATATTTGTGTATGCCAGACCATACAAAATTGATGATGCAGCTAGTATTGCAATTATTATTGAAAAAACTGGACTTAAAAGGTTCTTTTTTTGACCTAAATAATTTTGTATTTTGAATAAATATCCAGAACCTATAATGATCATTATGGGTATAAGGGGATACATATATCGAGAAAATTTAACATCTACTGTTGCAATAGTTATGAAATAAGCAAATCCCCAGACTAAAAGAAGAATTTCATTCATTTTGGGATATTTAAAGTTATAAATAATTGCTGATGTAAATAATACCCATAGCGAGACACCTGTTAGTAATCCAATGTTCCATTTAGTTGTTTGCAGAAATTCATAAATAAAATTTGGAGAATTTAAATACTGAATGGTATATGGAACTATACCTGCAGTATTTACAATGTTGATTTCTCGAGTATTCCATTCCCAAAATTCTTGAAAATCTAGTATTGAATAGGGATTTAGAACTATATAGGTGGAAAGTATAACAAATCCTGTGATTAGAAATAATTTGAATTGACGAAAATGTAAGGTAATTGATTTATGATCAATTTTAGAGATCAGAAACAGAAGAAATAAAATAGAAAGTGGTATTCCTAGTGATAATGCACTGATTTTGAATGAGAGTGCGAGGCCAATACAAAATCCAGTAACAAGATAGTGTTTGAGGGATTGTTTATTATATAACTTAAGCATGGACCAAAAACTAGCCAGAATGAAAAATACTGAAAATGGCTCAGGTCTATAGTAGTGACTATGCTGAATACTTGTTGGTAAGAAGGCAAACAGAACAAGAGAGAACAATGCTGCCCTGCTTCCAAAAATGTTTTTAGCAATCAGATATATAAATACCATTGAACCTATATCAGCTATAATCGAAAGTGGTCTACCTATAAGGTAAAGATCATATACACCAAGTGTGAAAAAAGGAGAAAGAATTATTTTAAAAAATAATAATAGATAAATTATTGTGCTTCCTATTGGAAACCAGTGTGGGTTTAAAGGACTTTTATCACTATTTAAAAACGTTTGTACTGAAGGCAGTCCAGGCTCGGTTAATTCAAATGGTGGCGCTTTGATACAATCAAGATACCCCAAAGAATTCATGAGGACTTTATACATGCAGTCTACACGCATATATATGGATCGTTCGTCAGGATGAAAATAATAACCACTATCCCAATTCACTCCATACAAGCGTATCAGGAAACCTATAACTATTATTGTAATTATTATAGGTTTATTTGTGAATCCGGCATTGTTTTTAAATAATTTATTTTTCCAGTTAATCACCAGGTTTATCAAGCCTAGGGTCTTTGGTTTATTTATTAGCAATAAATTTTAACATTTCAGCTGTTCTGCATGAATATCCCCATTCATTATCATACCAGCCTAGTATTTTAACCATTGAATTACCTAATACCATTGTGGATAAAGAATCGAATATACAACTATAAGGACTGCCTCGGAAGTCACTAGATACTAAGGGTTCGTCACAATATTCAATTATTCCAGCCATAGAACTTTCAGCTGCATTTTTATAAGCTTGATTAATATCTTCAGATGTTACTTTTTTATCTAATGTAGCTACAAAATCAACTACAGATACGGTTTGGGTTGGAACACGGAGGGCAACACCATGAACCTTTCCTTGTAATTCTGGCATTACAACAGCGCATGTTTTTGCAGCACCAGTAGAGGTAGGAATTATATTCCCGGCTGCAGTTCTTGCTCTTCGTAAATCTTTATGGTTCCCATCGAGGACTTTTTGGTCATTTGTGTAGGAGTGTACCGTTGTCATTAAACCTTGGTTTATACCAAAATTATCATGAAGTACTTTCACTAGTGGAGCTGCGCAATTCGTAGTACATGATGCATTGGATAGTATTTTATGGCTATCTGGATTATATTCATTTTCATTTACTCCTAAAACCATTGTCAGATCTGCATTGGATGCTGGAGCGGTTACTAAGACTGTTTTCGCACCATTGTTGAGGTGTATAGATGCACTTTCTCTATCCGTTAAGTTGCCAGTAGATTCTACAACTATATCAACTTCATATTTAGACCAGTCTAAGTTCTCAGGATTACGGTCACTTGTTTTATTTATTTTATGACCATCTATTTCAAGAATGTTTTCATTGTGTGTAACTGTGCCATTATAGGTTCCATAGGTACTATCATATTTGAATAAATGAGCGTTAGTTTCAATACTGCCCCCATCGTTGATGGATACTACTTCTAGGTCATTTTGATATTGTTCCATTATAACCCTAAGTATTTGTCTTCCAATCCTTCCAAACCCGTTTATACCTATTTTTGTTACCATGATTTAATCCTTATTATTATGATAAGAAAGGAAATGCCGATTTCCCTGCGTATGATACACTTCCTTTTAACTCCTCTTCAATACTTAATAATCGATTATATTTCGCGACTCTTTCACTTCTTGCAGGTGCTCCAGTTTTTATTTGCCCAGCACCTGTTCCGACCGCTAGGTCAGCAATAGTTGTATCTTCGGTTTCTCCAGATCTATGACTAATCACATTGCTCCATTTAGCATTCTTTGCTAATTCGATTGCATCAAAAGTTTCAGTTATACTTCCAATTTGATTAAATTTTATAAGAATAGAATTACTGCTAGTTTTTTCAATTCCTTTTGTTAGTCTTGCAACATTAGTGGTATATAAATCATCCCCAACTAATTGAATTTTATTTCCTATTTGTTGAGTTAAGTTAGCCCATCCATTCCAGTCATCCTCTGCTAATCCATCTTCAATACTTAATATAGGATATGAATTTACTAAATTAATTAAATATTCGACCATTTCATCACTATCTAGATTTAGATTATCTTTTTTTAGTTCATACTTTGAATCTATATAGAATTCTGAAGCAGCGACATCTAAACCCAAATAGCAATCTACTCCTATCTTATAACCTGCATTTTCTATAGCTTTTAATATTATTTCTATTGCAGCTTGGTTAGATTTCATTTCTGGAGCAAACCCACCTTCATCTCCTACATTAGTTGATTTACCTTCTTTAGAAAGTAAAGATTTGAGAGATTGGTATGTTTCTGCACCAAATTGTAAAGATTCAGTGAAAGAGTTTAATCCAGAAGGTATAATCATAAATTCTTGAATATCTGTGGAGTTTGAAGCATGACTACCCCCATTTAAGATATTAAACATTGGAACAGGTAAAGACATTTTGTTATTGGTTATATTGGATATGTATTGATATAAAGGAATTCCATTTGAATTTGAAATTGCATGAATTGTTGCAAGGGATACTCCTAAAATAGAATTTGCTCCTAAATTAGCTTTATTTTCAGTGCCATCTAATTCAATTAAAGTTTTATCAATAGTTTCAATATCGGTGAATTTCATACCTGATAATTTATTCGCAATAGTATTATTGACATTGGTAACAGCTTTTAATACGCCCTTGCCAGAAAATCTATTTGGATCATTATCTCTTAATTCAATTGCCTCATGTGCACCTGTGCTAGCTCCCGATGGAACGTTAGCAGTACCGATACTATTATCTGATAAAGTAACGGAGACTCTTATGGTTGGATTAGATCTGGAATCTAATATTTCTTGAGCAATTATTGATTTTATCTGAAAGTTATCTGACATGTTTTTCCTTATTTATCGTATAAATACTGAAATTGAAGCACTGTTTATTGCATCCATAATTATGTCAGGATAAATTCCTAGACCAATGACCCCAATTAGAGAGGTGATTAACACCAATTTTTCTATATTAGTTGTAGAGATTGTTTGAGTATCATTAGGTTCATTAACATACATTTCTTTTATAACCATTAAATAATAATAAAGAGAGATCAGACTGTTGATAAGTGCAATAATTACCAACCATAAAAGATCTTGTTCTACTGCCGATAAAAATAGGTAAAACTTAGATATAAAACCTACAAAAAATGGCAAACCAGCAGTTGACAACAAGGCAACAGTTATACTTAGAGCAAGAAATGAATTAGTTTTATATAGCCCTGATAAATCACTAATGTTTTCTTTATAAGTTTGATTATAAAAACATATTAAAGCGGCAAATATTACTAAGCCTGAAAAAGCATAACCTATAGAGTGCAATATTATTGCACTATAGGAGTCAACAGTGTTTGCAGCTAATCCAACAAGAATATATCCCATATGACTGATTCCTGAATATGCAATAAGTCTTCTATATTTCGTTTGCGCTATAGCTGTAATGTTCCCTAATGACATGGTTAGAATTGCCAAAATAGCAACAATAATTACAAGGCTTGAGTGAGACCCCTCAAAAATTTCAGAAAAAATTCTTAGTATTAGGGCGATACCAGCGAGTTTTGAAGCTGTAGCTAAGTAACCAGCTATTGGTAATGGTGCTCCTTCATAAATATCTGGAGCCCAAGTATGAAATGGAACTGCAGCAATTTTAAATCCTAGACCTGTAATTAAGAGGAAAAGACCGAACATGAACAGTGGTGGTAGGCTTTCGTATTGAGACGCATATAAACCTATTGATGAGAAGAAAGTTGGATTAACAATATCATTTTTTATAAGTTCAGTATAAATTTGACTAATACCATAAAGAACTAATGCTGAGGTAAATCCACCAAGTAAAATATATTTAATACTTGATTCGTTTGTTTTTTCAGGATCGTTTCCAAGTGAAACTAATATGTATAGACTGAAGCTTAGTAGTTCTAAACCAATGTATGCAGTTAGTAATTCATTTGCAGCTGACATTATCATCATCCCTGCAATTGAAAGAATAATTAATCCATAAAATTCACCTTCATGATTTACATGTTTATCAACGTAATCGATAGACATAAGGATTACAAAAATACCCAGAATAATAAATATAAATTTAAAAAGTAAAGAAAATGAATCTAATTTTAATAGCCCACCATATACTAGTAAGTCTTTCATTTGATTATGGTCAGTAGTAGATAAAATATGAATATTTCCAATATCAAAAAAGAAAGTAATATAAATTGCTGTAAATATAAGTCCAGTTACTGATGCAAAAGGTAGAATATATTTATTTCTTATACGAGTAAAAATTCCAATACCAATTATTATAAATCCAAGAGCAGTAATTAAGATTTCAGGTATGAGGTATGATAAATTGTTTGTTATATTTTCCATGAACTATCCAGCTAAAAATTTGACAAATATGCATTAATTAATTGTTTTACTGATTCATCGACAGCATCAATAAAATATATTGGTAAAACTCCCATAAATACGATAAAGAAAGCAAGAATTATGGACGGTATCAATTCAAATCTACTAATATCAGGTAAATTTGCCCATTTTTCAGAAACAGTACCAAAAAATATTCTGGCAATTAATCGTAAGATATATATAGCTGTTATAGCTGCACCAATTACTCCTAGTATTGCCATAAGTGGATTTGTTTGAAATACTCCAATAAATATGAATAATTCTGCAACAAAACCACTTAATCCAGGTAACCCTAAAGAAGTTAAACCTGCTATGACAAATAAAGTTCCAGTAATACCCATAGGTTTAATTAAACCATCGAGTGTTTCAATGTCCCTGCTATGTGTTCGTTCATATATTACTCCAACTAATGCAAAGAATAGTGCGGTCATTATTCCATGTGAAAACATCTGAAGAACTGATCCAGCTGTACCGATGACATTTAAAGTTGCAAGCCCCATTAATACATATCCCATGTGACTTACACTACTATAACCAATGACATATTTCAGATCTTTTTGAGCCATTGCAGATAATGCTCCGTATACTACATTTATTGTACCCAGAATAAGTAAGAGCCACATCCATTCTTGTGCACCTGCAGGTAAAAATTCAATACATCGTAAAATTCCATAAGCTCCTAATTTCATTAATATACCTGCGTGGACCATACTTACAGAAGTTGGTGCTGCAACGTGACCGTCTGGAGACCAAGTGTGAAAAGGCCACAAACCAGCCAAGACTCCAAACCCAATGAAAAAGAATGGGAAAATAAAAATCTGGAAATCATTTCCAATATTTGCGTTTATTAAGTCTTTGAATAAGAAACTATTTTGATTAGCAACAATAAATGTGGATAAAATTCCTATCCAGATAAGTATGCTACTTGCAACAAGGACAAGCATTAATTTTAATGCTCCGTATTCTTTTGTCCTATTAAATGTTTCGAATTCTGAGCTGTGACCCCATACTGCAATTAGTAAATACATTGGAACAACTGCTAATTCATAAAAGAAAAAGAAGAAAAAGAGATCTTGTGATATAAATACACCATATACTCCAATAATTAGAAGAATATATAAGATAAAGAATTCTTTTATTCTTTCGGTTATTTTGCAAGAAATAAGGGTTCCGGTTAGATAGACAATTCCCACTAATAAAACCATTAATGCGGATATCCCATCTACTCCAAAGTCTAGACGGATTGATAAACTGCGTAACCAAACAACCGAAAAATCAAATTGATTTGGATCTCTGGTTTGTGCAAAAGCCATAAACACATATAAAGAGAAAATACCAGAAATAGCAGAGCCCAAAATTGTTATATTTTTTATAGTTTCCTCATTATTTTTGGGTATAAATAATATTGCCAGTAATGTTATTACTGGTACGATAAGTATTAAAGGTAATATCCAACTATCCAATTAGTACTCCTATAAGATTTTACCTGTTTCAAGAAATATCCAGATAAGAACAATGACAGATATACTAAGCACAATAAATAGTGCATAGTTATATACTTTTCCTGTTTGCATATAGCGCAATTTGTTTGAAGTTGCCTTAATAGCTTCTCCAGGGGTGTTTATTCCTATGTCATTTACAAATGCTCGATCAACATAAGATACAAGAACAGTTATTTTGTTAACGACGTTTGAAACTATCCAATTATATGCATCATCCAAATAATATTTCTGAGAAATAAGATTATTTAAAGATTTAAATATTCCTGAATGAAAAATAGATTTGTTTACATAATTTTCTTGATATAAAAAGTATCCAGCAATAATGCCGCTCAGTGCAAACCCAACTGAAAGCGCGGTAAGAATTAAATCAAATTCAAAGTGAAGAGGATCATCAAGAAAACCCCATGTTACTAAATACATAATATCAAGGAGTGTGTCTTGATATATTAAACACGTTATTATTCCAAACACTATGCTAAATAATGTGAGTATGATTATAGGAATGTTCATTGTTTTGGGTGCTTCGTGAATATCTTTGTATTCAGTTGTTGATTTAGACCAAAATACGAGTATAAAGACTCTTGTCATATAAAGGGCACTCAGAAAAATAAATCCTAAACTTAATAAGAAGTAAATATTTGTAAAATCTATTTTGCCATGGGTTACACCGTGAAGAAGCATATCCTTACTAAAGTAGCCACTGAGTGGCGGAATGCCAGAGAGAGAAAGCGCGCCAATGAGGAAACATACGGTAGTGATGGGCATATAGTGTCGAAGATTACCCATTTTTCGTATATCTGTTTCTTCGTGTAAAGAATGCATTATATTACCAGCAGAGAGAAATAATAGGGCTTTTGAAAATCCATGAGCTACAAGATGAAGCATTGCTGCTGCATAACCACCTGTTCCAATACCAAAAATCATTAATCCCAAATGGCTGACTGTTGAATAAGCAAGAATTTTTTTCAGATCATTCATTACCAATGCCATTGATGCAGCAATGATGGCAGTAATTAGGCCTACAATTGTTACAACAGTAAGGGCTATAGTAGAAATTTCATATAATGGAAATAACCTGGCTGTAAGATATATACCTGCTGTAACCATTGTGGCTGCATGAATTAAAGCACTTACTGGTGTTGGCCCTTCCATTGCGTCAGGTAGCCAAATATGTAGAGGGAACTGTGCAGATTTACCCATTGCTCCAAGGAAAATCAAAAGACAAGCCCAATTAAGCTCAGCGGTGCTATACATACCTTGTTGGGCAGCGAGGATAATATCAGGGATATGGAAAGTTCCAATCGATCCACTACTAGTTGTGAAACTAGCGCCCAATATTAAAATACCAACCATTAAACCAACATCACCTATACGGGTAGTGATAAATGCTTTTTTTGCTGCATCAACTGCAGTTTGTTTTCCATACCAAAAACCTATAAGTAAATAAGATCCTAAACCTACTAACTCCCATGCCACATAAATTAATAATAGGTTGTTAGCTAAGACAAGAAAGAGCATTGCTGCGATGAAAAATGATATACAAGAAAAATACCAAGTTTTTCTTGGATCATCATGCATATATGATACTGAGTAAATAATAACTAACGAACCGACAATACTTATCAAACCTAACATTGTTACTGTAAGGCCATCAATGATTGCTCCAAAATGCATTTCAATATCACCAATAACAAACCAAGGATCGATACCATTCCAACAAACTCCTATTACGTCACAACCATATCTTGGCCATGTATGGGTGACATAAGTACTAAAAACAGTTATAAAAATTCCAATACCAATAAATGAGACAATAATCGGAATAAAGTATGTATATTTGATTTTTGTTCTCGCTAATAGGCCTAAAGCAACAAAAGAGATTATATAGAGGACAGGTGCCCACCATACTATTCCCAGATTACTTGGAGCTTGTAAAGCCGCTTCATTTAATTCCATTAATACATTTCCTTCGGTAGTTTGTTACCATTTCAAAACATCGAGTTTATCAACATCAGTGTTACGTTTTTCTTTATAAAGTTTCAACACAATAGCCAGAGCCAATGCTACTTCTGCTGCAGCTATTGTTATGATAAAAATTATGAGAATATGTCCTAAAAATCTTGATTGATCTAAAAATGCGCTAACACCAATTAAGTTAAGGTTTACTGCGTTAAGCATAAGTTCTATTGCAAGTAAAATAAGTACTGCATTCCTTCGAGAAAGAACTCCATAAATACCAATAGAAAATAATACTATGCTTGCAATTTGTATGTGTATAAGACTTAACTCATCCATTATTTATTACTTTCTGTGTTTGATACTACAATTGCGCCTATTAAGGCCACTAACAAAATGACGGATACTATTTCGAAAGGAATTCCCCAATACGAAAAAAGTTCTATCCCAATATTTTTCATATCTGTACCCAAGGCCCCAGTTACAGTATTTCCACCGGTAGTAATGAAGGCAATTGTGCCTGTTATAAAAAATAATATTGAACCTATGAGGGAGTATTTCCAATGTTTGTTTTTAACTTGAAAATTAAAATCTGAAATATTAGTTAGCATTAGTGCAAAAAGAATAACAATAATTATTGCTCCGCCATAAAGCAAAATTTGTACTATTGCCAAAAACTGTGAGAGTAAAATTACATAGACTCCAGCTATACCAAATAAGGTGATTAATAAATAAAATGTAGCGTGTACTACATGGCGACTTGTAACAACACCTATTGCAGATACTGTTATGATCGAACTTAATATGTAAAATACTAGTAAACTACTCATTTTATTCTTTAGATTCCTTTGACGGTTTTACTGGTGGAGCCCAATTTGTTTCTTTTTGATAACTTTTACCCATTTCTAGAAGTTGTTGTAAATTTGCCCTGTTGCCATTTCGATTGACAACGGATAATTCATGTTGATGGCTCATCTCAATCGCATCAAAATTACATACTTCTACACAAATTCCACATAATATACAGCGGCCTAAGTTGATTTCAAATGCATCTATAATTTTTCGTCGTTTACTTTCACCAGATTCATTTTTAGGATTATCTTTCATTATTGCACTCATACAACTTGTAGGACAATTTCTTACACATACCATACATCCGGTACAATATGGTTCATCAACAACGTCATCGTACATAAGAACTGGAAATCCCATATAACGATCTGCTATTGGTAAATGCTTTTCAGGGTATTGCGCTGTTACGACAGGTCTGAAAAATTCAGAAATTGTAGTCATTAAACCTTTTATACTACTTAACATTTATATTCCCTCAGGTAATTTATAATTTCTAGCTTTACGTAACATTTCTTCTGCATCTATTTTTGCAGGACTTGTAAATCTGGTATACAAAACATATCCAATTATAACTGTCATCAATATATTTATAATCGACAATACCAAAAGAGGTATATCGTAAAAAATGATTACTGATGAAAATATTACATTTGCAAATGATAAAGGTATTAAGACTTTCCATGCAAAAGACATAAGCTGGTCTATCCTCATTCTTGGAAAGGTTCCTCGAAACCAAAAGATGATCAACACAACACCGTAAGATTTAATAATTGTTATAAAAAACCCAAGTACTATGTTTTCTTGTAAAGATACAAATGGAATATGCCACCCACCAAGGAATAAAAGAGTAATCAATACAGCGATGGTAAAAGTTTGTATATACTCTGCTAAGTAGAAAACAGACCAATGGGCACCACTATATTCAACAAAAGGACCTCCTACAATTTCGGATTCTGCATGATATATATCAAAAGGTATTCTTCCAACTTCAGCTATACCAGCTATGAAAAAGAGTAGCAGTCCCAAAGGGAGATAAATTGCATATGGAATTATATTTTGTTTATCGACAATTTCTTTTAAATCTGTTGTTTGACATATTATTAATACTGAAATCGCAACCATGATTATTGGTATTTCATAACTAATCAATTGCGCTGTTGATCGTAATCCCCCAAGTATTGCGTATTTATTAGCAGATCCCCATCCAGCCATAACTAATCCAGTAATTGAAACAACAGTTAAGGCGATAACAAAAAGCAGTCCGAGATTCATATTATTTACTGCCAATACTGAATTATCACTTGCTATAGGTATGGTAACCCATATAACGAATGGAGGTACAAAGACAATAATTGGAGCAAGCCAATATATCCATTTATCTGCTGATTCTGGGATTATATCTTCTTTAACAAGAAGTTTTATGCCGTCTGCGAGGGATTGTAAAAGTCCTTGTGGGCCTACACGGTTAGGACCAATTCTTCGTTGTATTTTTCCTAAAACTCTTCTTTCAAGCCATACCATAGATAAAACGACTATGGTTAGCCCACCAAAAAGTGCAATAATTTTTATCTGTAATAAGAAAAGGTCTACAATACTCATCGATCTACTTCACCCAAAACAATGTCAATTGAACCTAAAATCATAACTGCATCAGAAACATAGGCATTTCGCATCATATGTCTTAAAGCCATTAAGTTACAAAATGATGGGGGACGAATTTTTAGTCTATAGGGTTTATCTGAACCATCGCTAACTAAATATACCCCAAAATCCCCACGAGGATTTTCAGCATGTACAAAAATATCGCCTTCTGGAGGTCGTGCAATTCTTCTAACATTTGCTGCGATTTCTCCATCAGGTATTTGCTTTAAAGCTTGTTCAATAATTTTAACTGATTCTCTTATTTCTTGAACTCTGACAAAATATCTATCCCAAACATCTCCACGATCACCCACAGGAATATCAAAATCAAACCTTTCATAAATAGAATATGGATCATTTTTTCTCAAATCATAGGAAACGCCTGACGCTCGTAAATTTGGGCCAGTAAGTCCAAAGTCTATAGCATCTTCAGCATTGATTAATCCAATATTCCTTGTACGGTTTAGAAATATTTCATTAAACGATAATAAGCTATCTGCTTGATCAACTCCTTTTTTTATTTCGTCTATTAGCCAATAAATTTTTTCAAAAAAATCAGTTGGTAAGTCTTCTTTTACCCCCCCGATCCTAAAGTAATTATGCATCATTCTTGCACCACTTACAGATTCGAAAACAGATTGGATTTTTTCCCTATCTCTAAATCCGTAAAGTATGGGAGTACTAGCACCAGCATCCATTCCCATGGTTCCGTAAAAAAGGAAATGACTAGCTATGCGATTAAGTTCACATAAAATTACTCTTATATATTCTGCTCTCTCTGGTATTTCTACTTCCATTAATTTTTCAACTGCCATACAAAAAACAAGTTCATTATTGAAATTAGCTAAATAATCTAATCGATCAAAAAGAGTGACGATTTGTGCATATTGTTCTCCTTCAGATAGTTTCTCTGATCCGCGATGGAGATAACCTATATACGGATCCACATCAATGACTCTTTCTCCATCTATCTGAAGTACCATTCTGAAAACACCGTGAGTAGATGGATGCTGAGGTCCCATATTTAGTAGCATATCTACACTATTTAAACTTTGTTGATTAGTCATACTTTACCATTCTTTATAATCGTTGAAAGGAAAATCTTTTCTTCCTGGATATCCTTCAAATTCTTCGTATAATAGCAAGGGGGATAGATTCGGGTGGCCTTCAAAAACAACCCCAAATAAATCGTGGCCTTCCCTTTCGTACCAATCGCTACCCTTCCACAAACCAATACATGATGAAATTAATGGTTTATCTTTATCTAGACTTGATTTAATAACATATCGATGGTTGAGGGTTGTAGATTGTAAGTGATAAACAGCTTCAAATCTATCTTCATAGTCAACAATACTCAGGCATAAGAAAAGGTTGCAAGATGTTTCAGGGGAGTTCTTGAGAATTGTAAGAATATCTAAAAGGTCTGTTCTTTGTATATGTATATTAATTTCTCCTAGAAAAGAAGTAATAGTAATATCATATGTACCCAGAATATTTTCAAGTGTAGTAATCTTTTCTACTATGATTGGATCTAAATCTGCAGAAACTTCTTCTTCTGATATTGATTCAGTTGTTTCTTCTTCAGCCATTTCTTCTAGCGTCCTGTTTGATTTTTTCTTGTAATCTTAATATGCCTTCCATGAGTGCTTCTGGTCGTGGAGGACAACCTGGAACGTATACATCAACTGGTATAATGTGATCTACTCCCATAACTACTGAGTAAGATCGATAGTAAGGACCTCCATTAGTAGCACAACTTCCCATGGCAATTACCCATTTAGGTTCAGGCATTTGTTCATAAAGTAGTTGAATAGGTTTTGCCATTTTTTTAACAACAGTGCCTGCAACAATCATTACATCGGCCTGTCGTGGTGAAGGCCATGGTGTTACTCCAAATCTATCAAGGTCATGGTGTCCCATATATGTGCTCATCATCTCAATTGCACAGCAAGCTAATCCAAAAGTTAAAGGCCATAAAGACGACGTTCTAGCTAAGGCTAATAATTGGTCAATTTTGGCAGTAATTACACCAGGGGTACCAGACTTTTGAAGTAGACTTTGTGCCGGTACATTCCCAGAACTTATAGAATCAGGTGTTTCCCAATTATCATTACTTGTAGGGATTAAAGGGATTGAGAGTTTATGATCTCTTTTAGGAGTCCAGGATTCTGGTTGCATTTTATTTATTTCCATTGCAGAACTCCTTTTCTCCAAGCATAAACAATTCCTAGAATTAGTATGGCAATGAATACCATCATTTCATAAAATACTAGATTTGATAATGCCACTGTAAATTCGCCATTAACATTTTCTTTAATTTCGTTGAATACAGCAGCCCAAGGAAATATAAAAACTGCTTCAACATCGAATATAAGAAATAAGATTCCAAATATGTAATAACGTACATGAATTTGTGACCAAGAAAATGGAGTAGGTCGTATTCCATTTTCATATGTGATTAGTTTATCAATAGATTTTCTTTTGGGAGATAATATAAATGATGCTATGAACATACCCAAAATAGAAATAACTCCAAATGCAGTTGCTATTAAAATAGCAATCCAAGTGTCTTGAATTATTTGTACTTCATTACCCACAAGAATCCTCTGAATGAAATCTATGAAAAAATGTTCAGCAGGTATAAATTGTATCAATCCAATTATAGGGGTGTCAAACTTCTAGAGGATGTTTTTTATAACTTCTTATAATATGATGGTGGTAATATAAATTTTAACGTAAATTGTGCTAAATTTATGTCTACTATAAAATATTGTTCTTCATGTGCTACTGAAATGATTCTTAAACCTTTTGAGAATATCAATAGGTTTTTTTGTATTAATTGTGATCGTATGGAATTTATAGACCCCAAAGTTGTGACTGGTGTTTTATTTACAATTAAATCAAAAGTTTTATTAATCCAAAGAAATCTGGAACCTCAAAGAGGGAAATGGACTTTTCCTGCTGGGTTTGTGGATAGAGGCGAGAAAGTAGAAGATGCGGCTATACGAGAAGTTTTTGAAGAAACGGGTTATATTGTAGAACTTGATAAACTAATAGGAGTATATTCACAAAAAAATGATCCGATTATACTCATTGTATATGGTGGGCACGTTGTTGGTGGTGAAATAACTGACAATTCAGAAGTTCAAAGCATACAAACTTTTCCAATAGATAAATTACCTGTTTTAGCTTTTGAAAGAGATCAGAAAATTATAGATGAGTGGATGGAACAATAAGCTATTCTTGAAGATATTTTGAAAATATATCAATCAATTCTTCTAATGAGCGGTCTTCTTTATAATTTTCAGGTGTTTCATTAAGCGCAATTTCTGTCTTACTAACAAAATCATAGGTGTCTGCTGCAGCTTTATGAAACATTCCACTGAGATTTGCAGATTCAAAAGTTGAACTGATTTCTAACATTTCACCAATCCATCTATTTGATTTAGTATGAACTTCACTCATGCCATTCATACGTTTTAACATTTCAGACTGACTTTTACTAAATTCAGCAATTAGGCTGTCGTATACTCCTAAAATTTTGGCAGTTGATAAAACAGAAATATTCAAAGCTATAGTACCCTTAGTCATTCCTGCATAACACATTTTAATCGCAGAAGCTTGTCCAATTTCAGAACCTATATTATTCACTTTAATACCCTTGCCGTTTAGACTTTCTAAAGGGGTTGTATCAGGCCCACTAGTATAAAAAACTGGTTGGTAGTTTTCTGATGGAGGTCCCCCGATAATACCACCATCGATAAAAATCGCTGATGTACCGTTAAAATATTCCGACATTTTTTGAGTTGTTTGTGGAGCGATTGCATTGCAATCTGCAAAATAAATAGATTTATCTAATGATTTGATAGTTTCTGAAATCGTTTTGGCAAAAGGTACAGCTTGTGATGGGACTAATATAGATAGGATCAAGTCGGAATTTTCAACTAAGTTTTTTAAATTTCCTACATCTTGTATTTTTGCATATTTTGCTAACGATTTGGTCCTTTTACTTCTTCCTTCTAATGAAGTGATTACATTAACGTTATTATTTATGAGTTGTGCTCCAACAGCATGCCCCATATCTCCGGGGCTAATTATTCCGACAGTAATATTTTTCAAAATACTCCTTATTATATTCTTGCTTTCACATTCGAAAGTTGTTCATGGGCTTTAACTAATGCTTGAGTACCTTCGTCTCCTAGTCCTTGACTTAATAACCCTGCAAATAACTGGCTGACAAGCGAAGTACCAGGTATTGCGACGTTTAGTTCTTGAGCTGACTCAATAATTAGTCTCAGATCTTTTTGTTGTAGTTTAATCATAAATCCAGGATCAAAATCACCTTTAATTAGTCTAGGACCTAGTGTGTTTAATTGCCAAGAAGCCGCAGCGCCTCCACCAACGGCTTCAATAGTAGTAGGTAAATCTGCCCCGGATTTAGCGGCGAAAACCATTGCTTCAGCTACAGCATTCATGGTACCAGCTACTAATATTTGATTTACTAATTTAGTAGTTTGCCCCATACCTGAAGATCCTGTGTGGATTATATTTTTACCCATTGCTTCAAATACAGGTAGGCAAGTATTAAAATCTTCGTTACTTCCACCAATCATTATTGAAAGTGTGCCTTCGATAGCTCCCCAAGAACCACCGCTAACAGGTGCATCAAGTAATGAACTTTGATGTTTGCTTAATTCCTCATTGATATTTCTAGTTATCTTCGGAGAGATTGTACTCATATCAATTACAATACTATTTGCTTGAATACCTTGAATTACTCCATTTTCTCCGAGAATTATTTGTTCAACATCTGAAGAATCAGTAAGCATAGTAATTATACATTTGGCATTTTCTGCAACCTCTTTTGGATTACTAGCTACTCGAGCTCCTAATTCACTTAGTTCCTTAGTTTTTGATTTGGTACGATTGTATACAATGAGGTCAAAATTACTCTTAATTAGGTTTTTTGCCATTGGAAGACCCATAATTCCTAATCCGATAAATCCGATAGTTTCGTTTTTTACATTCATGTTGTGTCCCTCTTGGTAAATTTGCGACATTAGTATAGAGTAGTAGTACAAACTGTAAAACAACGTAATTGCGGAGTCAACAGGAGTTCCATAGTGTTTCATAAAGTGTCAGAATTATTTAACAATTCTGACTGGTATTTAAGTCTAATCGACTTATTAAAAACCAATCTTTACACAGAGGTCTCAGTACCTGATTGTGGCAGATCACTATTGTTTAATTCACTAAATTTTAGATTCAATTCACCAATTTTGTATTTGACTCGTGATATTAATCGTGCAGAAACCTTAGTTAATGATTTATTAATGATTACAGGTTCTCAAAACCAGGTGTTTTATTATCCTCCACTTGAAAACATACCATTTGAATTTTTACATATTAACTCCATGACCTACACTCAAAGATCCAAAGCTTTATCTGCAATCATTGAATCAGAAAAAACACAATATCCTCCGATAGTTGTTGCCCCAATTTCTGCCATTACAAATAAAATAATTAGTTCTTTTGAAATGAAAGAAAAAAGGCTGATTATTAAAGAAGGCACATCATTAAAAATGAAAAATTTGTTATTTTTACTATTACAGTTTGGCTATAAATTGAACAAGTTTACTGAAATGGAAGGACAATGTAGTCAAAGAGGTGGAATTGTTGATATTTTTTGTCCGATCTATGCAAATCCAATTCGAATGGAGTTTTGGGGCGATGAGGTAGTAAGTTTACGCAGTTTTGATACTAATTCCCAAACTTCCTTAGAAGTAATGAATGAAGCTATAATTTATCCAGTAAGCGAAGTCGTTTTCCCAACAAATAATGCCTCAATTGAATACTTTGGTAACCAAATGGGACAGAAGCAAAATATTCAACAATTTTCTGGAGAGCTCAAGTTTAATAATAATTTCGAATTCCCCGACTTTTACGCTGGTATATACAATAACAGTTCATTATTAGATTACTTTGATAACACAGGTTTGGTAATTATTGATGGTAAAGAAAAAATACTCGAGAAATATTATGAATTGTATGAAGAAATACTTGATCGTCAAAATACTTATAGTAAAACGAACGCCTTACCAGAGGATTTCCAGTCTCCCTATTTCTCATATACTGAATTTAACAATTTTGTAGATAATCTTAATAAAGTTATCGATATTAAAGAGTTTCAGTCAAAAGGTTTTAATGTGCCCATCAAACCGATTTTAGCTTATCAAAATCAATTTGATAAGTTAATAAGCGATATAAAAATGAAGATTAAAACTGGTATGGTTATTGTTGTGTCTTCATATTTGAATAGAATTAAGGAATTATTTCAAGAGTATGAAATACCATATGAAATTCTAACAGATCAAACAAAAACCATCAGAAAAAATATAGTAACAATAGCAGAAGGTAATTTAAAAGAAGGACTTTTAATAGAGCAGAATGAAGAAGTATTAATACTTAGTGATAATGAAATTTTTGGATACAGTAAACAACGGAATATTATAGTTAATGAGAATAAAACCCGAGGTGTATCCTCAATATCTCTTGATGAGTTTAGTATTAATTCTTTTGTTGTACATATTGATCATGGTATTGGGAAATTTATTGGCACTACTGTTATGAGTGAATATGGAGACAGTGAAGAATATATGGTTTTACAGTATGCAGATAAAGGAAAGATTTATGTCCCAACGCATATGTCTCATAGAGTCAGTTTATATAAGGGATCAAGTGGTACAAACCCATCTTTATCAAGATTATCCACATTGGAATGGAAAAGAACAAAAGCGCAAGTAGAGGAAGACACTTTAGAGATTGCTAAAGATTTACTTGATTTATATGCCCAAAGGAGTTTAGCCAAAGGAAAGAGTTTTCCTAGTGATAGTTTATGGCAAATAGAATTAGAAGATTCTTTTCCATACATTGAAACTGAAGATCAAATCAGAGTTATAAATGAGGTAAAAGAAGACATGGAATCTGAAACACCTATGGATAGATTAATTTGCGGTGATGTAGGATTTGGGAAAACGGAAGTTGCTCTAAGATCCGCATTTAAAGCTGTTGATTCAGGGGCTCAGGTTATCATTTTAGTACCAACAACAGTATTAGCAACTCAACACTTTGAGACATTTGTTAATCGATTAAAACCATATCCTATTACGATCAAAATGTTGAGCAGATTGGTTCCTAAAAGTGAACAAAAACAAATAATTACTGATTTATCGAATGGTCAAGTTGATATTTGTATAGGTACTCATAGATTATTACAAAAAGATATAAAATTAAAAAATTTAGGATTAGTTATTGTTGATGAAGAACATCGATTTGGTGTACTCCAAAAAGACCGACTTAAAGAAATGCGTTTAGGAGTTGATTATTTATCTATGAGCGCAACACCAATACCTAGGACACTTAGTATGACTATGTCTGGATTAAAGGATATGAGTACTATAGACACTGCACCAGAGTATAGATTACCAGTTAAAACTTTTGTATCTGAAGAGAGTGATGAACTAATTGCAGAGGCAATAAAAAGAGAATTATCCCGGCAAGGTCAAGTATATTATTTGCATAATCGAGTTCATTCCATTCATATGATTGCGAGTAAATTAAAAAAATTAATACCTAATTTACGAGTTGCTATAGCTCATGGACGGATGTTGCCGGAAAGTTTAGATAAAGTTATGACCGATTTTGTAGCAAAGAAATTTGACGTATTGGTGTGTACAACCATAATTGAATCTGGACTAGATTTGCCTTCAGTAAACACATTAATAGTAGATAATGCTGATCGTTTTGGGCTTGCACAATTATATCAGTTAAGGGGACGGATCGGTCGTAGTTATAGACAAGGATATGCTTATTTTACAATTCCGGAATTTAAAATTATTACTCCACCTGCACAAGCAAGATTAGATACTATTTTAGCATCTTCTGATATAGGTTCTGGTTATAGAGTAGCGAGTAGAGATTTAGAAATTCGAGGTGCTGGACAAGTTCTTGGGAAGAAACAGAGTGGTCATATTACAACGATAGGTTTTGATCTCTATATGAAAATGATTTCTCATGCAATGAAAAAAGTGAAAGGACAAGAATTGCTTGATGATAAGGATGCAAAACTATTTGAAAATCAAAACCCAAAAGGCCCACATTTAAAATTAAATTTAAACGCATTAATTCCTACTGAATTTATTCCGGAGGTTTCCACTCGTATTTCTCTTTATAATGAATTGGCAGAAATTGATGCTATTGAAGATTTATATACCCTAAAGGTAGAAATTATTGATAAGTATGGCCAAATCCCTATAGAATTTGAGAACTTATTTACCGTTGCACGTCTTCGTTTAATGAGTTTTCAATGTGGAATTGATTCAATAATATTAAAAGGAAATATTTATCATATTCGATTCGATCAAACAATAAAATCCTTAAAGTATATATTGGAAAGTAATGAAGAACTTGATATCAATGTTAAAAACAGAAGTTTAAATTGCAAGGTTTCTAGATACTCAAATATAGATACACTTGATAAGTTATTTAACTTTATTTTTGAAATCAAACATCGTGTAGAAAGTATTCACTAAGTTGTAAATGTACTAAAAACTCTCTATTTCCTGTTTGTCCTTTTATTGGTGAAGAGGTGAAATTTTTGATAGCAAACTGATTATTTATCAGCCAGTTTGTTAAACGTCCAATAATTAGTGAGTGTGTTTGGTAATCTTTGATAAGACCTTTTCGTCCAACTTCCTCTTTTTTAGCTTCAAATTGAGGTTTTAAGAGCCAAATGATCGAGCCATTATTTTTTAAATGGGTAGAAATATTTTTTAATAATAGACGTGCTGATATGAATGAAACATCCATAGTAATTAAATCTACTTTTTCATCCAAATTAAATGGATTTCGCGCATTAATTCCTTCCATGCACACAACTTTAGGGTTGATTCTTAATTTATAATCTAATTGGTTTTTACCCACATCAACAGCATAGATTTTATTTGAACCATTTTGTAATAAACAATCAGTAAATCCGCCTGTAGATGAGCCGACATCAAGAGCAATACTTTCTTTTGTTTCTATATGAAAAACCTCTAATGCGTGCTGGAGTTTATCTCCGCCTCGACTAACAAATTTTTTGGATTGATTGACTTTTATTGTAGAAATACTGGGGTCAAATAATGTTCCTGGCTTGGTTACTTTTTGATCATTTACGTAAACTTTTCCTGCCATGATTAATGCTTGTGCTTGAGATCGTGAATTTGCAAAATTTAATTCATGAATAAGAAAATCAATTCTTTTTTTTCTTTTTGAAGTCATATCTACTTCTATTTATCTAAATGATTTAGAAATTTACAAGAGATATTATGTTACATTAATTGACATAATATATATATAGAAACTATAATCCGTTGGTAAATTTTTTTATTTTTTTGTTATTTTGTTATGCCTAAGAGAACTTATCAACCAAAAAAACGTAGAAGACTTAGAGTGCATGGTTTTCGAAGTAGAATGAGCACTAAGGGTGGTCGAGCGGTGTTGAGCCGTCGACGTGCTAAAGGTCGTCATTCTCTTACCGTATAGTCACATTTAGTCAATCCTGTATTGTTTCGTATAATAATTTTGCTTATTGGAATTTATGTACAAGACCATAAAAAAAACGGTGGAGTTTAAGTCCGTCCATAGTCTAAATTATGGTTATTCAAGTAGATATATGAGAGTAAAGATAAAGAATAATTCTCAAATATCTACAAGGGTAGGATATTCAATTAGCAAAAAAATAGGAACTGCAGTTACGCGCAATTTGGTAAAACGAAGATTGAAAAATATAATTGGTGATTTTAAATTAAAACCTGGATGGGACATTGTCGTAGTAGCTAGGGTAGGAATAAGAGATACCAGTTATGATGAATTAGTAGAAGATCTGAAAAGGATATGTAGTAAATTGGATTTATTTCAATGAGCTTATAAATGATAAGTGAAATAAAGTGACATTATTAGCAATAAAAATAATTAGGTTATATCAAAAAGTAATATCGCCTTACTTACCTTCTGCATGCAGATACGAACCAACGTGTTCCGAGTACTCAATAGAAGCTATGAAAAGATTTGGAATCATAAAAGGCATTTTTTTGACGGTGAAAAGATTATTACGATGTAACCCATTAGGTGGAAAGGGATATGATCCTATTCCTAAGTAATTCAATTAATTTAGAACTTTAACTTATGTTTAAAAGAAAAAATATATTAACCTACTTAATGATAATTGCAATAGTGATTTTATCAGGTTGTGATAGTGATAGATTCACAGCGGATTATGGTTGGGCTAGTCCAATTCTAGTAGAGGACTCAGTTATAAGCATGTCAGAGAAAGGTATGGTTTTTGTTGCAGATACCAATTTACTTCCTGTGACAGGAGAATCTGAAAACCAAAGACCTTCTGCAAAATTTTCACCAGAAGATAGTCACCAGAATTGTGATTCCGATTACTTAGATAAAGCTGGAGAAGCAATTTATAGTACACCTGGATACAGTGCTAATAATAGTACAGTAATTGTTGGCTATTATACTGGTTTAGTTGTAGGTTTGAGATATCCAGATTTAAGCTTGAAATGGTGTAATTTTATAGATCCATTATCCAAAGGTAATTCTAATGGAGGGTTTTTTAGCTTTTTAAGTTTTGGGCCGAGGCATCAACCGGACACCTTAATTGGTAATATTACTGTTCATGATGGGTTAGCTATAATGGGAACATCTAAAGGTTTTATTTTGGCAATGAGTGTTGATACTGGAAATATTAAGTGGTGTTTTAATGGAGAAGTCACTACTGCTATTTGCCAACCTGAGTCTATAATGGGTTCTATTTATGACTCTCCTTTAGTAGATGCTGGTAAAGTATATATTTCTTCCTTAGATGGATCAATTTATGCATTGGATGTATATGAAGGAACTACCAAAATACCTAATGCGACTTTTTTTCAAACAGAAAATAAATCTGCTTTAATTTCTAGACCATCTGCGACATCGGGTATGTTTATAATTAACTCGCTCGATAGAAACATTTATGTAATAAATAAAAAAGATGGATCAATTATTACGACTCTATTTAATGATACTGAAAAAGCGAGTGGAAGATTTTGGGCAGGTTCTTTGATTGATGACAATCAAGTATACTCTGTTACTACAAATGGAAGATTGTATAAATTTGAAATAGATACTTCGGGACGAAAGAAAAATATGACATCTGTACAGCTAAAAAACAGGGGTCAAACAGCTGGAGAAGATATTTTAATTACAAGTTCTCCAATATTATTAGACGATACTTTGATTATTGTGGATTCTATTTCCGGTAATATTTGGGAAGTTTCATCAAATTCCTTTCAATCTACTAATATTGTGGAACTTTCTCCTGTTAAACATGGTTCTGACGAATCATGGCAGGGTATTCCTTCTGAACCTTTAGCAATTGATAGAACTATGTATTTTCATTCAAGTGAGAAAAAATTCTTATGTAAAAAAGATTTGCATCAAGATGCAATAGGCTGTTTATCAGTAACGGAGAAATAGAGGTATTATGGGAGATTTATGGAACGCATTGATTTTTGATCCAATGTTAAATAGCTTAATAATATTATATACATTTTTAGGAAATAACTTTGGTTTAACAATTATTGTATTTACTTTAATCGTCAATATAATAATGTTGCCTTTGAGACTTAAACAAATACGTTCTACAAAAAAACTTGCTGTACTTGGACCAAGATTACAGGCTATTCAGAAGAAATATGCAAATGATTCTCAGCGTAGAGGACAAGAAACTATGAGAATCTACAAAGAAGAAGGTATTAGTCCACTAGGTTGTTTAGGTCCATTAGTAATTCAAATGCCCATATGGATAAGCTTGTATTGGTGTATATATGCTTTAATTCCCACGTTTCCAGAAAATTTTGCAAGCTTGACTTCACATATGTACGATTCTCTAGAATTTTTGGATACAGCTATTCCGTTGAACAGTACATTTTTAGGTTTAGATTTGGCACAACCAGTAGCATTATTTGCATTACTTGTGGGCGGTTCGATGTGGGTTTTGCAAAAAATGTCCATGATGGAATCTACAGATCCCAGACAACAACAGACACAAAAAATGATGTTATGGATGATGCCTTTCATGTTTGGATTTTTATGTTTGCAATTTCCATCCGGCTTATCTATGTATTGGATGACAAGTAATTTAGTTGGTATAGCAGTTCAATACTTCGTTGCTGGTTGGGGTGGTTTGATTCAAAGTACAGATACAAATCAATCTACAACAGTAAAACAATCAATAATAAATGAAGACGATGTTTCTTCAGAAGAGGAGGATTTAGATGAGAAACAGCATAAAAATAAGCGGCAAGACGGTAGAAGACGCAATAGAAATAGCTCTAATAGAACTCGACGTAAGCAGAGATGAAGTATCCATAGATATCATATCAGAAGGTAAGTCAGGTCTTTTTGGCATTGGTGCAACAGAAGCAACCGTAAAGGTTACTCGGCTAGGAGATTCTTCCGCAGCATCAGGTACAGCAATAACATATCTAAATGAAATATTATCTTTTTTAGATGTTGATGCTTTAGCAACAATCAGAACTGTAAACAATAGTAAAAACAAAGGACCAGTTATTGATATACAGGGTGAGGATGCTGGTTTACTTATAGGTAAAAAAGGTGAAAATCTAAGTGCATTACAATTTATATTAAATAGAATATTAAGATCTAACAGTGTCGATTCATTTGTTACGTTAGATATAGAGCAATACAAGGAAAGAAGATCGCAATCATTAAATACTTTAGCAGCTAAAGTTGCCGATAGGGTGATGAATAATAAACGTTCAATAACCTTGGAGCCGATGACAGCTTCAGAACGAAGAGTTATTCATACAGCTCTTGCAGATCATCCAGGTGTTAAAACCGAGAGTTTTGGTTCAGGGTATAACCGTAAAGTAGTGGTTATGCCAAATAACGCTTAAGAATTCTTTAGATTTAACCTGACCAATTCAATACTGTCTTTTAGATCGTGTTTTGTTTTTGGAGCAATATAATTAGGGTCATTTTCGACCTTCAATGTTACAAATATTGGTCCTGGGGTGTTTAATATAGTTTCAATGTCTAAAGTGAAATCTTCAATATTGTCAAATTCAAACGTTTTTGCATAACCTACAGCATCAGCCATTTTTGAAAAAGAAAGTTGGCTACTTGAAGGTATCGGTTGATTTCCTGATCCTGCATATGAACCATTCTGGACTACAAAATGGATGAAATTTTCAGGTTGAACCTCGCTAACGGTTGCTAATGAACCTAAGTTCATTAGCAAACTCCCATCGCCGTCTAAAACGATAACTTTACTGTTTGGTTTAGCTAATGCAATACCTAAACCAAGTGAGGATCCTTTACCCATACAGTCTTCAAAATATATATCCAAGTTTTGATTATTGCTAACAGAATTCCACACATGGCTACTTGATTCACAAGCAACCACAACTTCATCTTTTCGGTATTTACCAAGCTCAATAAGACAATTTTCAATCAACATTTGGTTTATCTATATTAAAGTGTACCTAGTTCTTTTCGAAGATCTTTAATTGCGTCATTCGTAGAACGATTTCTTGGATCTCTAGTTCGTCTACCAATTGGCTCATTTTGTATTTCAGGAACAGAATGGATATGAACAAAAATTGGACCTTCTGCTGTGAAAATTTCTTCTACCTTTCCAGCAAAGTCCTCGATGTTATCAAATTCGTATGAAGCAGCATAACCTGCACCAGCAGCCATTTGTGAAAAATTAGCTTCATCGGCTGCTGCAATAGGTTGACCTCCAGTTACTGAAAAGTACCCATTATTAAGTACAAAATGGATCAAATTTTTTGGTTTTGCTCCAGCAATAGTCATCATTGTACCTAGGTTCATATTGAGACTGCCATCACCATCGAAACAAACAACTTTTGTATCTGGTTGGGCTAGGGCTAAACCCATTGCAAAGTTTGATGCTTTACCCATTGCTCCGCCAACACTTACATCTCTTGATGGTTGGTCACTAGAATCTAACCATCCACGTGAACCCGTCATAGTAGGTATCGCAATCGCTTTACCTCTAAATTTTTTTATTTCTGCCATTAAATCGTCGTTATTTATCATAGTTAACCTCGATACTAATTTTCATAAACATTTGTCTGATAAAATAAATTATCCTTCTTTGATTATTTTTCTTTCTTCATCCAAATTCATTCTGTTGAATCCATGATATTCATCACCCACGAGAACTGCTACAGGTTTTTGGGTCGCTGCTGCAGTTTGAAATGCAAGTGTAATTCGATCTGCATCTCCATCATGCTCAACTAGATAGTATTGTATTCCCCATGCATTAAGAGTTGGTTCAGTAAGTCTTGCGGCTGAGTCAGGAGTTATACCCCATCTAGTCCAGCCTCGGTACCCAATAATCATAACTATTGGTAAGTTACAATCTAATCCAAGTCCACGAATAGAATCTCCGGACTCCATCATCCCAGTATTTTGTACTAAGCAAACAGGTATTTTACCACCAACGATAACCCCTGCTGCTATTGCCATAGTTTCTGCTTCTCTTCCAACAGTGATAACTTCAATGTTAGGATCTTCTTCCATGGCGATAAATAAATGATTAGTCTCGCTGTCAGGTAGATAAATCACATGAGTCACATTGTTTTCTTTAATTTTATCTAAGATAGTTAGAGGGCTTAACATAGCCTGTTGTTCAGTCATCAGAACCTCCCCATTGAGTAAAATTGCTACAGTGCTCACAATATAATAGAAATGTTTTTCTAAAGCAAGTAAATAGATGCATTTATTTTGCTTACCTACTTTGTTGTTAATATATTTAATATAATGCATAATTTATGTTGGTAATAAAAATAAGGAACTACTTAAAATGGAAGAGTTAAATAATAGGTCTGTTAGTTTAGAATCAAAATTTGCAGATATAATGGTGCGTCTTTGACTTACCTAAAACAGAAGCTGAAATTGAGGCTTTACAACAGAAAACTTTAGCTGCAGACTTTTGGGATAATTCTTCTTTGGCTAAAGATGTAATGCAACGTTTAGCTGATCTAACAAATTTTGTTCAAAAGTGTCGTTCCCTCGAGTCAGATATTAGTGAATTAGTAGAATTAACTTCAATCATAGATGAGGATGATGTTGAGGTTGAGAAACAATTACTTGAAGAAATTACCAGGGTGGAAGAAGAATTATCTATTGTAGAATTCAATTTACTCTTTTCAGGTGAGTATGACGATTCAAATTCTATACTTGCAATTCATGCTGGAGCAGGAGGTACTGAATCTCAAGATTGGTCTCAGATGTTGCTCAGGATGTATTTAAGATGGGCAGAGAAGAAAAATTATTCTGCTGAGATAATCGAGTTATCAGAAGGTGATGAAGCAGGTATCAAGAGTGTACTTATTTCCATAAAGGGACGATGGTCTTATGGGAATTTGAAATCAGAAAGAGGGGTTCATAGGTTAGTTAGAGTATCCCCGTTTGATGCTTCAAAATCAAGACATACTTCATTTGCATTAGTTGAAGTTTTACCAGATACAGAAAAAAATGTTGATGTAACAATAGATAATGATGATTTGCGGATAGATGTTTTTCGAGCTGGAGGGCATGGAGGGCAAAATGTGCAGAAAAATTCTACAGCAATACGTATAACTCATTTACCTACTGGAGTTGTAGTCGTTTGTCAAAATGAAAGATCACAATTACAGAATAAAGAACTCGCAATGCAAATATTGAAGGCACGATTACTAGATATAAGAATGAAAGAATTAGAGAAAGAACATTCTGAATTAAAGGGTGAACACATATCTGCAGAATGGGGAAATCAAATTAGAAGTTATGTTTTACATCCATATAAAATGGTAAAAGATCACAGAACTGGGCATGAAGATACTGATACTAATTCTGTATTAGATGGTAATATCAATGATTTTTTACAATCATATCTGTTAAATCAAGTCTCTAATGATACTTTCTAATTATTTTTCTAAAGCACTGATTATTTGGTCAGAATAACTGCCTTCTTCTACTTCTAGTATATGGTCAACTACTTCTCTAGGTGACCAATCTTCTGCAGATGGTTTGGTATCAAGCTCTTCATCAGTTAATGTGCTTAACATTCCGATTAATTTTCCGCGACTTTCAGCTAACTCTTCAAGAATTTGTTCTGCTTCACTCAAATGTACGCCTAAAGATCTTACAGTTTTCGCTAGGTGAATAGTATGTTCTATTTCATGAGCAACTAGTCTGTAAAATATAAAACGTACAGATATATTATCTCTATTTGGTATTGGTAAAGTCATAGCCTCATCGGGAACATTTTGTAATTTAGCTATGACTTTTGCTCTAGATTCTGCCATATTTTTTAAATAATCATTTACTTTACTCATATTATCTCCTTATTTTTAATGTAAATTTTGGTTGGTTGTTAATGGATATCTGATTCGGTCTACCCAAACACATTCATCAACTTTAATATTCATTACATTGATCTCTGGCCCAAGTGATTGGACTAACCATTCACATAATTCCATCCAAGGTTGTTCTAAATTGTAACCTCGACGGAGTTCAAAATAAATATGTTCCAAACCAACAGCTTTTGCGATTGTCGGCAATACATCGATCATATTATTTTCTCGTAGTAATTTTGTTTCTGCAGATTCTAAGATTACATGCTCGCTACCTGCCTCTAAATCTTCAAGTACTGCTTTGATGGCATCATCAGAGTTCATTGGAGAAACAGGCTTTTTCTTTCCAATTTCAGTAAACACTCTGAGTCCCATTGATTTTGCTTCCTTAATAATATCAGTACGTACTCCTGGAGGCATATCAGGGATACTATCTTCACTAACTTCTATAGCACTAAATCCTAACTCTAAATTTTTTTCAAAAAATTGACGATGTTTACCCTGAACATAAGCCATTTCAAATACCATACCACCTATATAAGAACCAACATTATGTTTGGCTAAAGTTTTGTTTCTTTTTGAAAACCATATATCGTCATAAGTACTAATTGTTCTACGATGATTTTGAATTTTTACCCAGTCAATAATATCTTCAAAATCGTCGAGATAATCATCCATCATTGAGGTTGTCCACATAACATCAGTAACGCAAGTTACACCTTTAGACCTTGGTTTAGGATTAGGCAAATTTATTGAGATGAAATTAAATGAAGGTTTAGTCATTTTTGTTCCTTTGTTTAGTAAACTGGAGCTTCAATTTTAGCATCAACCTTTTTTGCAACTACTTCTTTTCCGGTTGTTTTAAATATGGTTTGATATTTTCTTGAAAGTATTCCGTAATATTGAATTAAACTTTTACCTTGTCGAGGAGTTAGTACATTGGGAATATTTTCACTGCTTATACGAATAGGTAGTATGGAAACTCTTTTTCTACCTAAGCTGTCTATATCTACCTGTGCAATACAAGAATCTCGCTCTATTGATCGAATTGCTGTTCCTCCAAATGAGAAATTCCCCAAACTGTAGAAAATTGGTTTACCTTTGTAAATTTCTATTCCTTGGGGTTCATGAGGATGATGACCCATAATAATATCTGCTCCTGCATCTATTGCAGTATGAGCCATTTCTTCTTGATACTCTGTGACATAGCATGGAGCAATTTCTACTGGTACACCTAAAGATCGAGCATTACCCCTTGCAGTTTGTCCCCAGTGCCAACTAATTATAACTATATCTGAATTAATTTTTGCCCTACGTACATCTTCTTTCATTACTTCTAAATGTTCTGGATTAGCCCAACTAATTATTCTTGGAATTGAACCTGGTTGATATGGGGCATTATATGAAGCTTCGTATGCGGTTTGTGCATTTACTACTGCACATCCAGGTTTGTTTTCTCCTGCGGGAAATGTTAAAGGAACATAACAAGAGGTGTATGATAAAAATCCAATTTTTCTGCCCTTAGAGTCAAGATAAACAGGTTTATGTGCTTCATCTATATTCATCCCAGAACCAGCATGCGGTATTTTTGCTTTATCTAAAGCATTGAGAGTTTGAATAAGGCCTTCCTCTCCATAATCCATGGTATGGTTATTCGCAGTAGAAACAGCATCTACATTTGCGAATTTCAATATTTTTTCAATTGGACCAGAGGGCATTCGCACATGTCCTCCACTTCCTGATTCTGTTTTACCTGGAAGAGTAGATACTGATTCATCACATATTACTCCTTCGACATTTGCTAAGGTGATGTCACCATTTTGCAGAATTGGTAAAGCGTTCCCAAAGGCAATTTCCGGATCAATAGCTTCTGTAATTATTACATCTCCTACCATTACTATACGTAAGGTCGAATCAGATTTTTTAGGCATCTATATCTCCTTAAATCAATGTGGCTCTGCTCGGTTCCATACTTCAACAAGTGTTCCTATACAAGTTTTAGGATGAAACCATGCAACATAATTGATATCAAGACCCGGTTCAGGAACTGCTCCGATCTGTTGTATACCATATTCTGTAGCTTGGTCGATTACTTTATGGACATTTGGAGACCATGGTCCGATATGATGGAAAGCAGCACCTTTTAGTGCTCTCTGCGCAACGAATTTAGCTGTACCACTATCTTCATCTGCAGGTATACTAATTTCAATTACACAACTACCTATTGGGAATTCTTTGAGATAAACAGGGTCATCGGGTCCGAGTCTTGGTGTACCGTCAGGGTTTGTTTGACGAGGTCCTCCTCTATCGCGTGTAAAGTCTTGTGGTAATTTAAAACATTCTTCCCAAAGAAACTTTTGTTCTTCATAACTTCTTGCAGCTATACCTATATGGGCCATTCCATTAAAGTTTCCATTTCCTCTGTATGCTGGATGTGGATAATAATCTTCTGACGAGCAAACCATTAGCTGTAATCCAAAAGTTGTTTCTGGATCCAAAAGCACTGGGGTTTTCCCATTCCATCCCTCGAGTTGATCGCTTCTGATTTTTATACCTTTTGATTCAAGATGTTTGATATCTTCAGTTAAATTATCGGAATTTAAGCACAAGTGATGTATTCCACCAGAAGATTTCTCTTGAATGAATTCATAAGCTTCTCCCTTTTCTGTTATAGGAGTAGCAAATTCTACACACATTTCGGCAATAGGCATAAGTAAGCTGTTTACATCAGGAAGGGATCCTGGATTGATTTTTGATATAGGTGTCCGACTTTGATCAACTGACATACCAAATCCATTGCAGTATATATCTCTAGCTTTATCAAGGTCAGGGGCTAATATAGTTACATGGTCAATTCTAGTGAAAGACATACATTTCTCCTTTTCAGTTATTATTTAGAGAATATAAAGGGCTAGTTTCTTCTATTTTCCCTTCTTCCGATAATTTTTCTAAGTGAGTTCGAACGTTTCGGGCAGCAGCCTCTCTAAGATTAGGATTTAAATCTTTAGGATATACAAAATCTACAATTTCATAAACTGTTTGAGATGCATTTTTAGTTAAGGCATCAATAATTTGCGTTTCTCTTTTTGTGCGGTGCTGTATATAAGATTTTATTTTTGCAGTCCCATCTTCTACTAAAGCTCCATGTGCTGGAAAAACTTTTGTGGGTTTATGGGCAAGTATAATTTCTAGACTATTCATATACTGTTTTAAATTTCTTACTGAAGATGAAGAACTTCCTAATACTGTGTCTCCTGTAAACATAATTTGTTCTTCTTGTAGAAAATAGCAAATATGGTCATTTTCATGCCCTGGTGTGTAGAGAGCTAAAAGGTTGATATTATCATTAACCTTTAATATTTCTTGATCTTCTATAGAAAATACAATTCCCTCTTCTAGAATCATCTGCAATTTAGGTTTTAAATTTATATGGCATCCAACTTTACATTGAAATGTTTTTTGGAGACGATCAACTCCCCCAATATGGTCGTAGTGACCATGGGTAATATAAATGTTGGAAATATTTGGAGAGCCTAATTCTTTGTGATAGGCAAGTATTTGATCAGTCCAACTTCGATAATGTTCGCCAGTATCCATGACAACCATATTAGTATCAGGATCCCCAATGAAATATATACTTGAACCTCCTGGGTGATAAGTGCCGAACGGACTATCGTCTTCATTGATATGGACTCTATAAACATATTCAGAAATTTTCATAGATGATTTTTTCTTTCTTTTTGTTGGATAAATATGAAAAAAATGTCTCATAGATAGCTGTTGATAATTATAGGTTGTTTATTTTTGTCGTCAACATCTATAAGTTGTTTATAATTTCTTATATACTTGCTTCATTCGATTATAACGCTATTCATTCTATTTTTATGTAAATGGGGGGATATACAAAATGAAAGGTCCTTTAGAAAATATACGTGTTTTGGATTTTTCAGAAATTATAGCAGGTCCTTTTGCAGGTATGCTTTTATCTGATATGGGCGCTGATGTCATAAAAATAGAACCACCTTGGGGAGAGCCGTGGAGATTTTCTCAGCCAATCGTTCCAAATGAAAGTCGGACATATATTAGTTTAAATCGTGGGAAAAAAAGTCTTACCTTGGATTTAAATAAAGATTCTGCAAAGCAAATTATCTATGATTTAATCAATGATATAGACGTTGTAATTGTAAATTACCGTCCAGATGTCCCCGCAAATCTTGGGATAGATTATGATACTTTGTCAAAAATGAATCCTAAATTAATTTATTGTCAAAATACTGCCTACGGAAGTGAAGGAAATGATAGTTATCGTCCAGGTTACGACATAATTATCCAAGCTATGAGTGGATTGATGGCTGCTGATGGTAAACTTAATGAAGGTATACCACAATCTATAAGTGCGACTGCTCTTGCTGATTTTTCAACTGCATTGACTATGAGCATGTCAATATGTGCGGCTTTACATGCCAGATCAATCACTGGAAAAGGACAAAAAATAGAAGCTTCTTTATTAGCAACAGCATTAGCATTACAGACTACAAGTTTTTTAGAAGTTGAAATGGTTGATAAAGAACCAAAAGAAGAGCTAATTGAAACAATTAATTTATTGAGAGAAACCGGTGCTCCTTACAGTGATATCCATGATTATGTTGATGGAATAAGACTAAATAATCCTGCAGCATTCGGCATTAGAATGATTTATTACAGAACCTATCAGGCTAAAGATAGTGTTATAGCTGTAGCCTGTTTAAGTGACAGACTTAGAAAAAAAATGGCAGATGCTATAGGAATTTATGATCGAAGGTTTGAACCAGGTTACAAAGCTGATCTGGAAGATAATATTGCATTTACTCAAAATCTTAGAAAAGAAGTAGAAGAACTATTCCTTACTAAAACTGTAGAAGAATGGATGGAAGTCTTGGATAGTGCTGGAGTTCCATGTGGCCCTGTAAAATTCGTATCTGAACTTATGACAGATAATCAAGTTATTGCAAATGATATCATTCGTGAACATGAACATCCGTTGGTTGGAAAAATAAAAATGATAGGGCCTATAGTTAAAATGTCTGAAACTCCACTTGTCCCACATGATCCATCTCCGACGTTAGGTCAAAATAATGATGAGATATTAAGTGCATTAGGATATTCAGAACAAAAGATAAAAGAATTGAGAGATTCTGGGGCTGTTGGTGAATAATTATTAAATTAAATTGTTCTTAGGTTACATATGTCTACTTTTAAAAATCGTGATCGTACTCTCAAAGATTATGTTGAATCTTTAAGCGCAATATGTAATTTAGAAAAAAATACGGGATGTATTGATAGATCTGTTTTTGGTGGATTAGATCGTCTACTTAGTCAATGGTCACTTCGTGAAACTATAAATCCTTTATTTCAGAAATTTAAAAGTAATAATTTATATCCTGTGGCATATTCTGAACTTGATCAGAAACAAAGAATTATTTGGGTAAAAAAAATTCTACAGATACTAGAACAAGTAGATCTCACAAGTCCTTCTGGTATTCTAAATAAGTTCGACCAAGAATTAGTATATTTTAAAGGAATTACAAATGCTTTAGCTACAAAGCTAAATAAATTAAATATATTTAAGTTAAATGATTTGTTATATCACTTCCCACGTAGATATAGCAGAATTACCACAATAGATAAATTAGTTCCTGGTCAAGATTCTACTATTTTGGCTAGATGTGATGGAACACAAGTAGTCTTTTTGGGTAATAAAAGAAATTTTAAAGCGACAGAAGCAATATTTACTGATCAATCTGGCACAATAAAAGTTATCTGGTATAACCAAACATATTTAAGTAAACAATTATCGACAGGTAAACTTTATATTTTATCTGGTAAAACAAATATTCATAATGGATACAAAACTATAGAATCTCCAGATTGGGAATTAGCTGACGCTAAAATGGCAAATCAAAAATTTTTGAACGTAGGAAGGCTTTTTCCTGTTTATGGAAAAACTGAAGGTGTTTCGCAATCAAGAATACGTAAAGTAATAAGAGATTTTTTGAGAGATTTTGCTTCTGAAATTGAAGAATATTTACCTGAATCACTCATACTTAAAAATAGCCTTTTGAAATTGAGAGAAGCATTAATACAAATGCATTATCCATCATCATTATCAAGCTTAGAACAGTCACGAAGAAGACTAGCTTTCGACGAACTATTTTTATTACAAATGTCTTTTTTGTATTATCGTTCAGATATAGAAAAGGATATATCATCAATTAAAGTGACAAATATAAGTGAAAGCCTCACACAGTTTATCAATATTTTACCTTTCACATTAACTGAAGGGCAAAAAAAGGTTATTAGAGAAATAATTGATGATTTATCAAATTCTCATAAGCCAATGAGGAGATTATTACAAGGTGATGTAGGTAGCGGAAAAACTGTTGTAGCATTAGGATCTTTGTTGTCTGTTGTTGGAGCAGGATATCAGGGTGTATTAATGGCACCAACTGAAGTATTAGCTGAACAGCATTTTTTGACAGTTAAAAAATTACTTTCAAATGAATCAAATCAATCAGACTCATATTTTCACGTGAGTAATTTAATCAACAACAGAGACTGTAGGATAGGAATTTTGATAGGAAGTATGCCAAGAAAGAAAAAAGAAAAAATTCAAGAAATGCTGGAAAATGGCGAATTAGATATTGTGATTGGTACTCATTCAGTAATTCAAGAGAGTGTGATAATTCCAAAACTTGCTTTAGCAGTAGTTGATGAAGAGCATCGATTCGGTGTGGATCAACGAAATGCTTTATTTGAAAAGAGAATTGATCAAAATACTATCCCCCATATGCTTGCCATGACAGCAACTCCCATTCCTGCGTCATTAGCTATGGCTATATATGGAGATTTAGAATCTTCTGTAATAGATTCTCTTCCAGAAGGTCGCCAAAAAATAAGAACAAGAGTTGTGGATAAAATTAACAGAAATAAAATGTATGAATTTGTTCGGAAGCAAATTGATCAAGGTCGACAAGCTTTTGTCGTGTATCCACTTATTAATGAATCTGAATCGATTAATGCAAAAGCTGCAATCATTGAGCAAATACGATTACAAAAAGATATATTTCCAGATAGAATTGTGGGTTTACTTCATGGGAAAATGAAGATGGAAGAAAAACAATTAGTCATGGATAGTTTTAGAGAAGGGTTAATTGATATATTAGTTTCTACACCAGTAATTGAAGTTGGGGTTGATATACCTAATGCATCAGTTATGATTATTGAAGGGGCAGACAGATTTGGTATTGCGCAATTACATCAATTTAGGGGACGGGTTGGTAGAGGCAAACATGAAAGTTACTGTATGCTAGTTGCTGAGGATCCATCAGAAGATTCTCTAGAAAGACTTAAAGCTCTAGAGCAAGTATCCGATGGTTTTAGACTTGCTGAAATTGATTTGGAATTACGAGGAGAAGGGAATGTTCGGCAACATGGCAAAGTTCAGAGTGGTCATGATTTTCTGAAAATTGCAAATATTCAAACAGATTTTAAATTGATGCAAATCGCAAGATTTGAAGCTAAAAATATTATTGAGAACGACCCATTTCTAAAGGAAGAAAAAAATCAGGGCATTGCAAATGCTTTGATTAATATTTGAGTGTAACAAGTCATATTGTTTCTTTACCAAATGTATAAATATAGAAACTAGGTTTTTTTACTTAATACTGAATACATAGAATCAATAGGCGCTTCTAGTCCTGTCCATAATTTAAATGATAATCCTGCTTGTTCAATTAGCATACCTATACCATTAATTCCGATTCCACCGTACTTTTGTACCTCTGAAACAATTGGTGTTATAGGCGGGTTGTAAACAAGATCGTAAAAAATCCGACATTGTTTTACAAGATGCTGTGGTAGGGGTAACTTTCCTTCAAGTTCGCTGTGTTTCATACCGAATGAAGTGCAGTTAATAATAATATCAAATTTTGAAAAATTTTCAGTTTGATCAAATTTTGAAGATATGGTTTTAATATTTCCGAGGTGTGAAAATTTATTAACAATATCTTCTGCTTTATCTTGTGTTCGATTAATAATTGTAATTGATTGACAGTTATTTTTTAGGAGACCATAAATTATAGCTTTAGAAGATCCTCCTGCACCCAACACAAGTATATTTTTATTAGTAATAGAGATATTATGCCTGTCGGTTAAATCTTTAATAAAACCACTTGAATCTGTATTTTCTCCATGGAGTTGACCCTCACGATTTATGATTGTATTTACTGCCCCAATCGTTTTTACTTCATCTGATAAACTGTCTAACCAGGGAATAACTTGCTCTTTATATGGTATTGTTACATTTGCACCGAGTACTTTATCTTGCTTTAATAGATCTATTCGGTTTTTTAATTCAGGTAGTGGTGTATCCCAAATTTCATAGTTTGCATTTATATTATGGGTTTTTAGTGCTAAATTTTGGATTATGGGTGAAAGAGAGTGTTTGATAGAATTACCTATAATCCCAACTTGTAGTTTCATTTTACATGCTTCTTTATATTTTATTATTTTGTCTATCCAAATAAGATTGCAACATTATTGTTGCTGCAACGTCATCAATAAATTGTTTTTGTTGTTTTGATTTTTTTTTTGATTTTGGTTTTTCAAATGTACGTTGTGCTTGAATCGAAGTGAAACGTTCATCCCAAGTTTCTATTGTGATTTGTGTTTGATTCTGTAAAGCATCTTTAAATTTTAAGGTAGATTCAGTTTGTTGATTTTGATTCCCACTTAAAGATAAAGGGAGTCCTATAATAATTTTAGATATTGAGTTAGTTTCAGTTAACGAATTTATATGATCAATATCTTTTTGAATATTTTCTCTGAAATAAATTGCATGTGGTAATGCAAAAATATTTGATGGATCGGAAATCGATATTCCAATGCGTTTATTTCCAAAATCGAGACCTAGTATACGATCCATTAGCCACCTAGTTGTTTGATAATTATTTCTTCATTCATATTTATTGCTTCGTTTACTTTAGAGATATCCTTGCCGCCTCCAGTAGCCATATTAGGTTTACCACCTCCGCCTCCTTGTAAGAACTTTGAAGATTCTTTAATTGCGGCAACAGCAACAGCTCCTTTTTCTACTAAGTCATCTGTAATTACTAGTAATGTATGAGGTTTATTGTCGATAATAGCACCTAAGTTAATAATTCCGGATTTGATATTATCTCTAAGTAAATCGGCAATATTTTTTATATCTTGTGGGTTAAAAACATTTACCATGCTTGTAATAATTTCGATATTATTGATAATTTTCATTTTTGAGGATAATTCTTTGGCTTGATTTACAAATTGTGTTTGTTGATAAGAATTTAAACTTGATTTAAGGTTTTTATTTTCTTGTAATATAGAATCTAATCTAGATTCGATTGTAGTTATATTTGTTTCAAGTATCTGTGCTATTCGTGTAAGAGTAAATTGATCATTTATCGAATATTCCGAAGCTGTTTCTCCTGATATAGCTTCAATTCTTCTCATGCCAGAACCAATATTTGTTTCATTAATTATTTTTATATAACCGATTTGCCCAGTGTTGTCTAAATGTGTACCACCGCAAACTTCTATACTAAATGGTTCACCTGTTGCTATTGTAACCATTCTGACTTCACTTCCATAACGATCTCCAAAAAAAGCGAGAGCTCCGTTAGCGACTGCATCTCTATATGTTGTTATGTTTGTTGAAATAGAATGATTATTTCTCACTTGTGTATTTGCAAGGTTTTCAACAGCTTTTATTTCTTCTAAAGACATGCTACCAATATGAGTAAAATCAAATCTTAATCGATCATTTCCTACGCTAGAACCTGCCTGTCTTACATGTGTACCTAATATTTCTCTAAGGCTACTATGTAATATGTGAGTTGCTGTATGGTTTCTGGAAGTTCCTTGTCGGTAGATACTATCTACATTGGCTGTACTATCTTCAGTAGTAAATACAGTCCCATTCGCAACGTAACCTTTATGGGAAATTATTCCAGGTATTGGTGATTGCGTATCTTCAACAACAAATGTTCCGGTTTTAGTTTGTATATATCCCTTATCTCCGAGTTGACCTCCTGCTTCTGCATAGAAAGGTGTAGAAGAAAGAATTATTTCTCCATTTTGGTTAGATTCAAGTTTTTCTATTTGCTGACCGTTAGAAATAATTGCGATTATTTTAGAATTCCCCTCAATTTTCTCGTATCCAATAAATGAAGATTCAGAATTTATAGAGTTGTATATCTTGTTTGCTTCAATATCTCCAGTAAAATCAGCGCTTGATCTAGCCTTAGTTTTTTGACCTTCCATTAATTGTTCGAAATTATCTGTATCAAGATTAACACCATTTTCTTCAGCAACTTCCTTGGTAACTTCAATTGGAAACCCATAAGTGTCATGTAGTTTGAATATTTCTTCTCCCGGTATAACTCCGTTGTTTATGCCTTGTTCAATTAGTTGCATAAGATAGTCATATCCTCGGTCTAGAATTTTAGAAAATTGTAGTTCTTCTTGGTCTAATACTTTGTAAATAAATTTTTCTCCTGCAATTAGATCAGGATAGTGCTGACCCATTGTTTCAATTACCGTTTTTGAAACTTGGTTTAGGCATAAATCATTAGATTCAGGATAAATCTTTTTTGAAAATCTAATTGCTCTTCTTATCAATCTTCGTAATACATAACCTCTTCCTTCATTACTAGGAACTACACCATCAGCTATAAGGAAAGTCGCAGATCGTACATGTTCTGCAATTACTCTAATGGCATAATCAGTATCAGTATTAGAACCATATTTTGTTTTATATATAACCTCAACCTTTTCGATTATTGGAATAAATAAATCTGTTTCATAAAGTGAATTTACTTTTTGTAAAATCATTGCTGCTCTCTCAAGACCCATTCCTGTATCGATATTTGGATTAGGTAATGGGGTTCTATTTCCTTCCAAATCTTGAAAGTATTGCATAAAAACAAGATTCCATAATTCCAAAAATCTCGCACAGCAATTTGGTCCACAATTATCATCATTATTTGCTGTACATGGTCCACCAAAATCATAATGCAATTCACTACAGGGTCCACAAGGACCTTCTGCACCAGCTGGTCCCCAAAAATTATCAGAATCTCCGAATCTACGTATTCTATTTTCTGGAATTCCAGCATTTATCCATAAATTAAGTGCTTCATCGTCATCGGTATAAATAGTTGCCCATAACTTTTCTTTTTCTAGTCCTAAATAGTTTGTTACAAAATCAAGAGACCAGATAATCGCTTCTTTTTTAAAATAATCACCAATACTAAAGTTTCCTAACATTTCAAAGAATGTAAGATGAGTTTCGTCTCCAACTTCTTCTAAGTCAGTTACTCTGAAGCACTTTTGAGAACTGGTGAATCTGGTAATATCAGTGGAAATTTCTCCAGTAAAATATGGTTTAAATTGAACCATACCAGCTGTAGTTAATAATAATGTGGGATCTTCAGCAGGAATTAATGAAGAACTTGGCATTATTTGATGTTTTTGATTTTCAAAAAAATCTAAGTATTTTCTTCTTATTTCTGAACTAAGCATTATGGCCTTTCGGTTCAATATTGTTAAGATTATTTATAAAAGATTACTCCTGTAAATGGTTTTTTGACAAGCATTCTCTTTCTAGGTATTTAATCTTTATGACAGTAGAATATAATGTGCTAATGGAAAATAACACAAAAGTAACGCAGGCTATTACAGAAAAAGATCAACAAGATTGTTTTTCGATTCGAATTGAAGTTTTTGTTGAAGAACAAGGTGTTCCTAGCGAAGAAGAACTAGATGAATTAGATGAAACTTCTTTTCATGCTATAGCTCGTATTAATACTTATCCTGTTGGAACTGGTAGGCTTATACCTGAAGGTAATAATAATGGAAGAATTGGAAGAATGGCTGTTCGAAAAGATTATAGAAGATTTGGTATAGGAGGGTTAGTTTTAACGTATTTGGAAGAAATAGCAGTGAATAAAGGTATAACACGAATTACTTTGGATGCTCAAGAATATGTTAAACAATTTTATTTAGATCATGGATATCACGTACAGGGTGATGTATTTTTAGAGGTGGGGATTCCACATGTTACAATGGTTAAAATTATAAATTAAGGAGATAAATATGAAAGTTTACTGTGGTTTGCCGAGAGATAATTTAAAAGATATTCCTAAACTTGCTCAAGCAGCAGAAGAGTTAGGTTTCGATGGCATATCTTTTGGAGAATTAGCACATGATTCATTTTTGTTATCAACTTTGGCTTTAGAACATACAAAAAAAATAAAGGTTGGTACCTCTATAGCTATTGCTTTTGCCCGAAGCCCAATGGTTTCTGCTTACATGTCATGGGATTTACAGCGGATGTCTGATGGTAGGTTTGAATTAGGATTAGGTTCACAGGTGAAAGGTCATAATGAACGACGATTTGGAGTTCAGTGGTCTGCTCCTGCACCGCGTATTAAGGAATATGTTGAATCTATACGTGCAATTTGGGATTGTTGGCAAAATGGATCACCGTTAAATTATCAAGGAAAACATTATTCAATTACTTTGATGACCCCAGAATTTAATCCTGGTCCTTTAGATTGTGAACAACCTCCAATTTATATAGCTGCTGTTGGTGAAGCTATGACTAGAGTCGCAGGTAATGTTTGTGATGGGATACTTTTGCATAGTTTTAATAATAAAAGATATGTTGATGAAGTAATTTTGCCAAATATAAAAGAAGGTGCTAATTTGTCTGGACGTAATTTAGAAGATATTTCAATATCAGGCGGTGGAATGATCGCAACAGGAGCAACCGAAGAACAAGTTACGCAACAAAGAGAAATTTGTAGAAAAAGAATATCTTTTTATGGTTCTACCCGTAGTTATAAAACCGTTATGGATATGCATGAATGGGGAGATACCTGTCTAAGATTACATGACATGTCAAAAGAAGGTAAATGGGATGAAATGCCCAACTTAATTGATGATACTATGGTGGATACTTTTAGTGTATCTGGGACATATAAAGAAATTGGTCCCTCTTTGAAAGAGCGTTTTGGAGGGTATGCTTCACGAATTTCAATTGGCCTTCCTTCTGATATAAAAGATTATAATGATGTTGGCGATTTACTTACATATCTACATGAATAATTGATTTAAGGGGTTGTAAATTGGCTTTAGAAATAGTTGGTTTTGTATTAGCTTTTATGATGGGGGCTTGCATTGCTAATGGTATTCCTCATTATACCAAAGGAGTGACTGGTCAATCTCACATGACAGTTTTTAGCAAACTTTCTTCCCCTATAGTAAATGTGTTGTGGGGATTATTTAATTGGTTGCTAGCATTTATTTTATACTTATTATTAAATTCCTTAATTGATAATTTTACTAATATACATATGATTATTACTATTGGTGGGGGAGTATTTATTTCTTTACGTTTAGCTAAATTATGGAGTGACCCTAACGCTAAATTGCCATGGCATAAAGAGTAAAAGGTTTATATTTTTCTATGAATAATATATTTTTAGTTGGTTTTTCAGGTACTGGTAAATCGGAAATTGGACCGATTGTTTCTAATATACTGTCATACAAATTTATAGACCTTGATACCGAGATAGTTAAATATTTCAATAAATCTATTGATAAGATATTTTCAGAAGATTCGGAAGAGGTATTTCGAAAGAAAGAAAGTGAATTATTAGAATATTATGGATCTTCATCACAACTTGTTATAGCCACTGGTGGTGGGGCTATAATTTATAATGATAATTATGAATTAATGAAATCTAATGGTTTCATTGTTTGCTTAGAAGCAACTCCACAAACTATATACAATAGACTTACAAGTGAGGATGGAAAAAACGAAATACGACCAGTTCTAAAAGATAATGTAAATATAGATTCCATCACGAATATAAAAAACAAAAGACAAAAATATTATGCTAAGTCTGATTGGACTATACATACTGATAATCTAACACCTTACCAATCTGCTGAAGAGGTATCAAAAATATACAAAACTTTTGTTAATTTAGATACTTCAAAGTTCATTCAGAAAGATATGAAAGCCGATTTAGCTGGAATAGTTACTTATACTAATGGAGTTTGCCCTATATATTCCGGTTGGGATATATATAAGGATATTCCGAAAATTTTTTCACGATTAAATATTCAAGGCAATTTATTTCTAATTTCTGATACCAATGTATATAGCTTATATGGTCAAGAAGTAGAAAAATATATTGCTTCTACAGGTAAACAAGTTTTTTCTCATGAGTTAGAACCTGGGGAACATAATAAAACCTTTGATGCAATATCTAATGTCTATAGTTGGCTAGCAGAATCAAAGGCACAAAGACGAGATACTATTGTTGCCTTAGGTGGTGGAGTAGTTGGAGATATGGCCGGTTTTGTAGCAGCAACATATAACCGTGGGTTGGGATTTATACAAATTCCAACTAGCCTAGCAGCTATGGTTGATGCATCGGTTGGTGGGAAAACAGCAGTTGATTTACCAGAAGGGAAAAATCTTGTAGGCGCTTTTTATCAACCTAAAGTGGTAATTGCTGATGTATCTACTTTGAAATCTCTACCGCATCGTGAAACCATGGAGGGTTGGGCTGAGGCTATTAAACATGGATTAATATTAGATAAGCAATTATTTGAGGTTTTTGAAAACCGATATGAAGAATTATTAAATTTAGAACCTAACCTTACAACAGATGTTGTCAAACGAAGTATTCAAATAAAGGCAGAAATTGTATCTCAAGATGAAAAAGAAACTAGAGGTATTAGGACTTTATTAAATTACGGTCATACAATTGGTCATGGACTTGAAGCTGCAACTGGATATCATCAATTATTACATGGAGAGGCAGTATCAATAGGAATGATGGGTGCTGCAATGATAGGAAACAAAATGGGTATCACAGACAGTTCTATATTAGAACGCCAATTATCTATTTTGAAAAAGTTTGATTTACCTATATCCTTTAATAATATTACTATTGAATCAATAAAATCAGCCATGTCTCTCGATAAAAAAGCAGTAGGTTCATCGATAAATTGGGTTCTACTATCTGAGATAGGGCGAGCTGAAGTAAATTCAAATGTTGATAATTCTGTGGTGGACAGTGTTTTAGAAGAATTATCCTCTTAATGTTGTTAGTAAAGTTAATGATGCTCCAGTCATTATTATTAAAATAATGATTCGCGTAAAAAGTTGTTGATTAATTATTGGTAGAATATTTTTCCCAATAAAATATCCAATTAACACTGATGGTATGAGGAATAAATTTGCAGCTAATGTATCACGTGTTATAAAACCACTTATAAAAAGTGATACCACAGTAACTGTATCAATGATAGAAAAATAAAGTGCTAGATTGTTTCTAAAGTCTAATTTCTCCCATTTTTGGTTGATGAGAAAAATAGTAATTGGTGGTCCAGATAAGCCCGAGGTACTCACTAATATACCACTAAAAAATCCAGCGAACATGGAGGTTAATTTCTCCCGTTTAATAATTATTGTTTTTCCTGTAAAAAGAAATAAAGCAGCTATTAAAATTATAATAGATATTATTATTTTTAATACGTACATATCTAAATTGGATAGTATGATAATTCCCAGTGGTATTCCTAAAATTGCAGAACCAGCGATAGGGAGAATTTTGTCTGGTTTTAAATATTGTTTATTTTCAATAGCGATAATATAGTCATTAATTAAAACTAAAGGCATGATTATTGGTACAATAATTGTTAAATCTAGTACTGGCAAAAGCAAGGGCGTAGAGACCAATGCAAACCCAAAGCCAACAGTGGTTTTCACGGTTGATGCAAATAAAATAACTAAAATTAGAATAATAATGATGTTGGTTTCTAATAACATATTTGAAATACTATCTGATTAAATCAATTTCTTTCGACTAAATTTTGAAGTAATTCATGGTATTATTACCACGATATGGATATATTGCTTTATTTAGTGGTTTTATTATTAACTTTTCTTGGTGGATGGTTGTCTGGCTTATTTGGTGTTAGTGGGGCTGTAGTAACTGTCCCATTTCTTTTGTATGGTCCGCAAATTCTCGGTATGCCAGCAATAGATATCAAGCAAGTTATGGCTATATCTCTGGTTCAAGGCCTAGTATCTAGTTTTACCGGGGCATTAGTTTATAAAAAGAGTGGTTTAATTGATAGAACTATTGTCATTTGGGGAGGTATGCTAGTTGCTGCAGGAGGTTTAATTGGTGGTATTCTTTCTAAGTGGTCACCGGATACACTCTTATTATTTATTTTTGGTTCAATGTCTACAACAGCTGTTATTTTAATGCTATCGAATTCCGGAGAAAGTATAGAAGATAAGGATAATAAATCTACGAATTATAAGATTTTAGCAATATTTTTTCCTGAAGGATTAATGGCTGGTATGGTTGGTGTTGGAGGTGGTTTTTTAACAGTTCCAATTTTGAATAGACTAATGAAAATCCCACTACGAAACGCAATTGCGAGTTCTCTTGCGATGACATTTTTTGCAGTTTTTGCTGGATTATTAGGTAAAATTATTACTTTTCAGGTACCATTTATCCTTTCATTATTAGCAGTGGCAGGAGGAATACCTGGAGCAAAGTTAGGAACATTTGTAAATTCCAAATTAACTTTGAAAAATTTACGTTTTGGATTTGTTATATTATTGACGGTAATTTCTATAAGAATATGGTTCGATGTAGCAACAGCTATACTATAGCAAGATTTTCTTTAACTTGAGATATAACTTCTCTAGGGATTTTTTCTAAATAGGCTTCTGGTCCATTATCTGGGACAGGAGGATTGGGTATTGGATGAAGAACAACATATTCAAACTCTATGCCTGCTTTTTCGCATTTTTTTAATATTTCAGTAATTTGAGTAACTATTTGATTTACGCCACCCATTAAGCAAAAAGCTTTTGCTAGATTTTCAGACATAAAATCCACTGCTTTGCCACTTTCAATCAAATTGGCTGCATGATGAAAATCTGGCCAAACTAAACCTTGTTTTTTAAGTTCATCTGGGTGTGGACCATTCCAAGGAATATCTAAATTATCTACAAGCATTGGAGAATATTCGTAATAACCAGCAGCCATTGATTTACCCATTAGCATTGCATCATCTTCATCTTCACAAAAAACGGTATGGAAAACAGTACCAAGTTTAACGTTGTTAGGATTTCTACCTGATTTTATAGCGCCTTCTTTTATTCTATTAACTGATATTTCTATATTTTTTATATCTGTACCAACTCTGATAAAAACACCGTCTGCACACGATCCTGCCATTTCTAAAGTTTTAGGTCCTCCAGCGGCCAACCATACAGGTACATTTTGAGGAAACGGAAGTTTTGCTGGTCTTGCTGCCCCAACTTCAACTTCTTCTCCAGCAAGCAGGGATTTTATTATATGAATTCCTTGTTCTAATTCCTTTATTTTAGCAGGTTTTAGCCCAGCCAAACGTACTGCTGTATCACCTACCCCCATTCCTAATACTGTTCTATTTGGTGCAAGTTCGGCAACAGTTGCAATGCTTGAAGCTGTAACAGATGGATGCCTAGTAATAGGATTGGTTAATAACGGCCCAATAGTAATTGATTTTGTAGCTTGAGCTGCACCTGATAAAAGGACATAATTATCTCGTAATCTTAAGGGCGAGTCAGGGAGAAAAGCACAGTCCCATCCTGCCTGTTCAGCTCGAAGTACATCTAAAGCAAATGAAGAAAGAGAACTAGTATTATGTCTATTTAGTCCGAATTTGGGTATATTCATCAATCTTATTATTAGTTGTTTTTATTGGCTATTACAGATTTTATTCGTTCAGCAACAATCACATCTTCTCCGTCATTTAGTCCAAACATATGAATATCGATAAAGTCATCATTTTTGCCGGTTACTGAAACTCTTGTCCAAATTGGTGGGTCGCCAGCTTTTAACATATCTACAATATCTTGAGCTGTATAGTTGGCATTGCTATTAGGTTTAATTCGTAAACCGAAAGGCATGTGTCCTATGACATTATCAATAATAGAAACATCAAGAGAGGGTATGTCTTTAATTCCATTAATTATTGTCATTGTCATAGTTTCAGATTTCGATAACCTATCTTCATGATTAAGACTCATCCATCGTTTTACTGCAGCTAAAACACCAATCATTTCTTGTCTGTCTACCTTTTGAGGTCTACCAACGCCGCGTATTCTCCGCCCTTCGTAACCTACAAAAGACTGTAATGAAAGTTTATATATCATTTCTTTTGTTCCTAATGCTAATCCAGTAGATTGAGGAGCTCCTAAATATTTGGCTGCTATACATTGAAAATCTGCGCCCATTCTCACATATTTCCCCAAATTTTCTAAAGGATATATTTGTCCAGCTGCATCAACCATTACTGGAACATTATGTTTTTTAGCAACCTCAAGAGTATCTTCTAGCGAAAGTGCATTTGGATCTATATTTTGTTCTACTGCATAGTAATGTACAGCAACGGTATTTTCATTGATCGCTCTTTCAAGATCATCTTTGGTTGTTTTATCTTCTGATCCAAAATCTATTAACCGAGCTCCTGCAAGTTCAAGACATCGGTCATACCAATAGTGTTGTCGTTTTTGTATTAGAATTTCATTTTTCATGCCTGTAGTATTAGGCAATTGTTGGATGAAATCATCGTTGTCGCCTGCCATAAAAGCTGCCGTAGCCAATGTTAAAGCAGAGCCAGCGCCTGAAGTTATATATGCAGCAGGAACATTTAATAGATCAGCCACTGCTGAACCTGCTTTTTCTTCTAATTCCATCAAGGGTATATAGGCTGATTCTGCTAATTCCATAGCTTCTTTTACTTCCGGGACAGGTGTAGACCCTCCCAACATCGTAACACTTCCAATAGCATTGATTATTGGAGTGGCACCTAATGATTTATATATTTGTCCCCATTCACTATTCATATTTTTTTCCTTTATCAATATTTATTTTCAACAATCTTTAATATTAATTACAGTCCTTCCTTGAATCTTACCTTCAAGAATGAGCTTTGCCGGTTTTTCTATTTCACTTAAAGAAACTTCATTTGTAATATTTTCAAATTCTTCTGAGGTAATAAGATCTCCTAGTCTTTTCCATGCATCGTTTCTCATATTTGTTGGGCAATACACCGAATCAATTCCAATAAGTTGTATTTTACGTAATATAAAAGGTAAAACAGTTGTTGGTAAATCATTTCCTGAAGCATTTCCACAACAAGCAACACTGCCACCATAGTTTATTGCAGATAAAACATTTGCAAGTAATGTACTGCCTACAGTATCAATACCTCCTGCCCATTTACCAGAATTTAATGGCCTCGACATAGCTAATAAATCGTCTCTTGACATTATATTAATAGCTCCAAGATCTTTTAAATATCCTTCTAACTCCATTCTACCTGTTACAGCGGTTACAGAATATCCTAACTTGTTTAATAGCATAATCGATAAACTTCCAACCCCTCCTGCAGCACCTGTTACTACTATTTCGCCACTAGAATTTGTGATTCCTGAATTTTCTAGTTCTATAATTGATAACATTGCAGTTAATCCTGCTGTCCCAACAGACATAGTGTGTTTTAGAGAGATGTTATCTGGTTTTTTTATTAGCCAATCACTGTTTACTCTAGCTACTTGTGAATAACCACCTGAATGAGTTTCTCCTAGCCCCCAACCCGTTACAATAACTTCATCACCTGTTTTAAAGTTATTATTAGATGAAGAGCTTATAATTCCTGCCAAATCAATACCTGGAGACATTGGGAGGTTTCTCATAATACGAGCTTTATTTCCATTTACAGCCATACCGTCTTTATAATTCAGTGAAGAATAATGTACATCTATGGTGGTGTCTCCATCTGGCAAATCTTCAAGTCCTATTTCAGTAATTTTTATATCTAATTCTTCAGATTCAAGCTCTGCCCTTAAGGCTTTGAAAGTATTTGACATCGCATCTCCTAAGTAGATTTTTCAATCGATACTTGTACTATACTTCAAGATATAAGTGCCTTCAATAATAAAATATGATGAATTAAGTATTTTTTTATCTTTGGTTTATTGAAGGTTAGGTAAGATATCTACGATTTTCTTCACATTTAGTTGATACTTGCCTACTTTTCGAATTATATGCAATAATATCATCATTATTTTAATGCGGAATTAAATCTATTTTGGGTTTATTAACCGTATTTACGTTAAGGAGGATTCATATGATTAAATTTTCTTCGTATGTTTCGTTCATTTTAGTTACAGCTTTGATAGGTGTATCAATGGTGGCATGTGATAGCTTGCCTTCATTAGGAGAGGAAGAAGAAGCTGAACCATTAGAAATAGGTACATTACTGGATTATACTGGTGATTTGGGTGTATATGGTAAACCTATGCGTAATGGCGCCGAATTAGCAGTGACTCTTTTGAATGATGCAGGTATGAATGTTGTACCAGTTCATAAAGACTCAGGAACTGATGCAAAGGTTGCTAGTGATGCTGCTCGAGCATTGCAAGCTGCTGGCGTATCTGGAATAGTTGGTTCATTATCTAGTGGTGTTACTACAGCTGTTGCAGAATCTGTAACAATACCAGGAGGTACTGTTTTAGTTTCACCAGCTTCCACAGCTCCTTCTATTTCAGTAATTGATGATAACGATCTATTATTTAGAAGTACTGTATCCGATGCAGCACAAGGTTCTGTTTTAGGAAAACTTGCTGATGAACTTGGATACAAAAAAGTTGGTATTTTATATGTAAATAATCCTTATGGTGAAGGTTTAGCAAACATCTTTACTGCTAATTTTAGCGGTACTGTTCAAGCTGTTCCTCATGAAGGTGAATTGTCAACATATATGAGTGAAGTGACTAAAGCTACTGAAGGTGGAGTTGACGCTTTAATAGCCATGAGTTATCCAGGTAGTGCTCAAGTATATATTAGAGAAGCATTAGAAGGTGGATTTGCTGATACCTTTATGTTTGTCGATGGTACTAAGAGCCAAGATATGTTAGATAGCTTAGGTGCTAATAATTTTGAAGGTATGTATGGTACAGCACCAGGAGCTCCTCCTAGTGAAGCTAAAAATACTTTTGAAGAACTCTATGAAGCTCGATTTGGTGAAATTCCTTCAGATCCATTCCTTGGTGAAACATTTGATGCATTTGTGATGATCGCACTTGCAACAGAAAAATGTTTACACGATGGTGGTGACGATGCTAACTGTGATGGTGCTGGTGTTGCAGCTGCAATCCGTGACGTCTCAAATGCACCTGGTACTAAAGTCGGCCCTGGTGACTTAGCTCAAGCAGTTGAATTGATACGATCAGGTGAAGATATTGACTTTGAAGGTGTTGCTGGTTCTCAAGAAATTGATGATAATGGTGACGTTTTGAATTCAATTGAAATCTGGAGTGTTAAAGGTGGAATGATAGAATCTACTAATAGATTTGAAGCTCCGTAATTGATATAGAAATATAATAAAAAGAGGCCTATACAGGCCTCTTTTTATTTGGTCTTAAGTTTACTTAATTTTTCTTTCTATTGTTTCAGGAATTATACCGCTAGGTTTAAACAAGAGCATAACAACGATTAACAAACCTACCATGAAGTAGCGTAAATCTGGACTAGAAAGGAATCCTGGTAAAAACTGAGTTGTTGACCAAACACCCCAAACGATAAATGCTCCAGCTATTGCTCCTCTATTATTTCCACTCCCTCCAACCATTAACATTGTCCATATAATAAACGTAGAGAGTAAGGGTCTAAAAGTGAAAGGGTCTAAAAAGCGAAATCCGTGTGCAAATACTGCTCCTCCAACACCCATAATGAAAGCACCAAGAATAAATGATTGTACTTTAAATGAGAAAACATTTTTTCCCAGAGATGTTGCGGCAATTTCATCTTCTCGAATTGATTTTAAAACTCTACCCCAAGGCGATTTAATAATTCTTTGAACGATTAGGTAAATAACTAATAAAATTACCATTGCGATGATCGCATATAGTATATCGTAATATTTTGGTGCAACTATATCCCCAAGAAATTTTGGTATGCCATACATACCTCGACCACCATTAGCTAACCATGCTTCATTTAAAAATATCAAACGAATAGTTTCAGCTATACCTAGGGCAGCCATACCTAAATAATCTTCTCTCAATCGTAAAGTAATTAATGCAATTGGAGCAGCAATAAGTGCGCAAACGAGACCTGCGAAAATCAATGCAAAAAAGAACCACAAATCTATACCCAGATTAAGGAATCCCAATATTTCTGGTAAGTTCCCTCCAAATATATAATCTTCAAACAAGTCAGGCTCGGGTGGTTCGATTGTTATTAGGGCAGAGGAGTATGCACCGATAGCAAAAAATCCAGCAATTCCAATATTAAAAAGACCGGTGAATCCCCAATGGATATTTAACGCAATTGAAAATATTCCATATATGCTAGCCATAATTATGAAGCCAGAAATATAAATTAATATGCCACCTAAATCCATTAGTCTTTTTCTCCAAATAATCCGTTAGGTTTTACAAGCAACATTGCAATCATTATTGTAAAAGCTACAGCTGGTTTGTATGTGGGATTTAGCCAAGCTGTAGAAGCTTCCATAGAAATGCCAATTATTATAGCTCCAACTAGCGCACCAATAGGTTTCCCGATTCCTCCTAATATTACACTAGCAAATATAGGTAGTAAGATTTTCCATCCTGTCATAGGAAGAATTTGTGCTTGAGAGACTGCCAACATAGTTCCTCCTGCTGCGGCCAAACTTCCACTAATTATCCAAGTCCACATAATGACGATACTAGTATTAATTCCAGTTGATAAGCTAAGATTAGGATTATTAGCAGTAGCTCTCATAAATTTTCCGTACTTATTATATTTTAGGAATAAGTACACACCTATAGTCATCAGTACTGCCATAATCCCCAAAATTATATTATCGGGAGGTATTCTTATATCAAGAGGTAGCATATAAAATTGTTTTGATTCTCTAGGAAAATATTCAGGCTCATTTCCCCATAAAAATTGCACTAATCCACGTATCATTATTGCAACTCCTAATGAAGCTATGCTGATAAGCATTGTAGAAGCCTGACGAGATCGCAATTTTTTGTAAATTAATTGGTCTAATATCACGACAATTATTGAAGTTAATAACATAGTCAAGGGAATTGCTAGTATCACAGGCAGACCAAAAGTGAATGGTCCTAATCCTGTTCCAGTAAAACCTATTCCTGCGAAAATTACTGTGACAATAGTTAGAGAAATATATCCACCTAATGTCATCAAATCGCCTTGTGCAAAATTTCCAAATCTTAATATACCAAATACTAAAGTTAAACCTATTGCTCCCAAAGAGTAAATAAATCCTAAAAGCAGTCCATTGATTATTAAACTAGGTTGCCCAAAAATAATAAGAATTGATAGTGCTGTAATAAATATGATCCAAAAATAATCGAAATTTTTTAAAGTCATTAGTTTGAACCTCCTAAATATAACATTCCAACATCTGGGTTGTTTAATAAGTTCAAACCTGTATCATCTATTTTATTTTCACCAGTAGCTAAAACATAACCTCTGTCAGCAATCGAAAGAATTTTTTTTGCATTTTGCTCGACAATAAGTATGGTTACACCACTTTTATTTATTGATTCTATTGTTTCAAAAGTAGCGTCAGCCATTATAGGTGATAAACCTGCAGAAGGTTCGTCTAGTATCATTAACGACGGTTTTGAAATTAAAGCTTTTGCAAAGGCTAAAGTTTGCCTTTGTCCACCTGAAAGCGTTCCGGCTTTTGTATTCATTTTTGTGTCTAATATTGGGAATAATTCCAATATTTCTTCTAAACGTTTTTTAAAATCAAATTTTAGAACCAGAGATGGTATTTCAAGATTCTCTTTAATTGTCATGTTGGTAAATACATTTTCAGCTTGCGGTACATAAGAAATACCTAGCTCAACTATTTTTTGAGGAGATGAATTAGTAATATTGTCGGTCATAAACTCAATATCACCTTTTTTAGCTTCTAATAAACCTACTATTACTTTAAGTAATGTTGATTTTCCTGATCCATTAGGTCCAATAATTGCTACTAGGTTACCTTCATTTACTTGTATAGAAACAGAGTGAAGAATCTCTGTTTCTCCATAACCTGCATTAATATTTTTTACATTTAATAATGTCATTCACCCTCCTAAATAGGCATTCACAACATTTTGATTTGATTTTATTTGTTTTGCGGTACCTTCAGCGATTTTTGTCCCATTACTTAAAACTATTATTGGGTCGCATAAGTTCATAATAAAATTCATATTATGTTCGATTATGAGAAATGTGATACCTAATTCTTCATTGCTTCTACGTATATTATCCATAAGATCATTTACTAAAGTTGGATTCACACCAGCTACAGGTTCGTCAAGTAATACTAATTTGGGGTCAGACATTAAAGTTCTAGCTAATTCTAGTAGTTTTTTTTGTCCTGTAGAAAGATTTCCTGCATATTCATTGGTTAGATGGTTGAGTCGTATAAAGTCCAATATATCCTTAGCTTTATTAATATTGGTTTCTTCTTCTCGTTGAATTTTTTTGAACGAGAATAGAGGAGACCAGATATTCTCACCAATTTGATTTTTTGGAACAACTAATAAATTTTCTAATACTGTCATTTTTTTTAATTCACGGGGTATCTGAAAAGTTCTAACCAGTCCTTTTTTGAAGATATTATGTGTTGGTTCTTTATCAATTAGATTTTGGCGAAAAAATACATTTCCACTATCTTGAGGTAAAAATCCAGTAATGAGGTTAAATACAGTTGTCTTACCTGCACCATTTGGGCCTATTAGACCAGTTATAGACCCAGAAGATACATTGAATGAACAATTGTTTACGGCCTGAATTCCATCAAATGATTTTGATAAATTTTCAATAGTTAGTATGTTATTATTAGGCATTTTTTACCATTATATGTAACAGCTTTATTGCTACTTTTCGTAGTTTTTCCACCCAAGAACCACCATTTATGACTACAGTATACCTTCATTTGTTCAAACTATCCAAAAAATATTAATATTCATTTGAGATGATAATATTAAATTAACAAAAAGTGATTTAAAAGTATTAACTTTTTCTCAAAAACCAATATTATAATTAATTAGATTTAGATAAAAATTATGAGTATTTAATGCATAGTTATCCGCGACAATATAGGTATTTGTATTTATTATTTGCTGTGCTAGGTTCTTTGGTTAGCCATATACCTTTAACAGTTGGTGTATTTTATTCTTGGGGATGGGCATTTGATATAGAAGTGGTTAATTTTTTGGAATATGGAATTATAGTAGGAGCTACTACTGGAAGTATATTGGGGATTTTAATAGGAAGACAATCTACTCGTGAAAGCTCAAGAGAAATTGCCTGGAGGCTGCAACCTAAATTTTGGAGTGTGGCGATTGCATTGATTACCTTGGCATTTATTATTAAAAGCCTTAGAGAGTTTATATTCTAAGACCTTTAAATTTTATATTATTTTACAGGTTCTCCGTAGTTATTTGAATCAGGATCACCCTCTTGAAACATTGTCCAATAGATAAATATAAAAGCAGGAATAAGTAAATAAAAACCAGGAATGAGCATTAGTATAAACCAGGGGGATTTGTTAGTATCGTGGAGCCTTCTTACAATAACAGCAATTCGAGGGACAAAAAAGAGCAATATAATTATTATTTGTATTCTCTGTATCCAGTTTATTAAGTTCAGTTCGGTAATCAGATTGTTAGCGTTTATCTCCAAAAAAGCTGTAATTATACCGAAGCCTAAACCAATAAAACATTCAAACAAAACCCAGTAGTTGAATTCTGATCTGCGAGCTCTTCCCTCAAATCCGAAATAATTATCTACTAAAACTGATTTGATTGCGTCTGTAAAATTCATAATTTATATATATATATTTAAAATAGATATTATTTTACAGGTTCTCCGTAGTTATTTGAACTAGAATCTCCTTCTTTGATTATTAACCAGTAGAGATAAATAAAAACTGGAATCACTAAAAGACTTAAGGGTATCATTATTAACACCCACCAACCAGATTTGTTAATATCGTGAAGTCTCCTTACACCAACAGAAATACCAGGTATAAATAGGAGTAATGAAACTATTAATTGTATTCCAGCTAGCCATGCTAAAGATGTCAATGCGGAGATGATATCATCAGTGTTTGTGCCTAATAAATAGGCTAGTATAGTAAATCCTATATTAATTAGAATATTGAACAATAAAAAGTAGTTATATTCTGATCTTCGGGCCCTTCCGCTGAAGTTGAAGTAATTTACTATTAAGACAGATTTAATTGCGTCTACAAAACTCATAATTACACCTACTTTTAGTTTTAAGTATATTTAAAACGAATTGTTATAATTTATATAAATATTTTTAGTCATTAATGTCAATATACTGCCCATATTATTACGACATCCGGAATAGTAATTAGGGTATAAATAGCAAGAATGAAAAATATGCAGATAGTATTATTCAGTAATTTCGCCACGTGCTAATTTTTCTAATGGCAATAAGGCGTTATAGATAAATGTATTCACAGGAATTGATACATTATTTTCTTTTCCGATTCTCACTATGGTTCCTATTTGATGTTCAATTTCTGATGGCCTTCCGTTAGCAATATCCCTATGCATAGAGGTACTTCCAACACCTTGCGGTAAATTATCAATTCTATCTTGTATCTCTTGATAAGGAACATCTATATTCAGACTTTTTGCGACTGCACGTGTTTCTTCCATATTTTTTACCCACATTTCAACGACACTTGGTATTTGTCTCCACACTGGTGAATTACTTCGTGTTATTGCTCCAGTAGAACCTAATGCCGAAACGGCCATTAGTTTTGCCCATTGATCAACTTGAAAATTTTCCGGTACTACTGCATTGAATCCAGCATTATTTAATGTAGATTGTAATGAAAGTAAACGTTTAGTTTTTTCATTATTTGTTTCTGCAATTGTTAGTTTAGGGTTGTTTGCCATACCCCTAACAACACCTGGGCTTATTACTTGTGCTCCAAAGTGACAAATCCCTTCTAAAACTTTTTCTTTTCCAAGAATTTGTCCTATTCTTTGTGATGCAGTTAGTCCATTTTGTGTTTGCACTATTATCGTATTTTTATCGATCAAAGGTTTTATCATTTCGCTTGCAATTTCTACAGCATCTGCTTTAACACAAATGATTATTGTATCTACAATACCAATTTCTTTAGGATCATCAGTTATGTGTATTGGGTTTACATTATAGTTATTATTTTCAGTATGAATTGTTAGACCTGAGTTACGTATTACGTTCAGTGTCTCCCCTCTTGATATAAGAGAAACTTCTTCTCCTGCATTAGTTAATCGGCCAGCTATATATCCACCTATTGCTCCAATGCCAAAAATTGCAATTTTCATTAATTCTCCTTTTAATTGTTTATGTTAAGATTTCCGTATTAGATTATTTTTAATACGCACAAATAATGGTAGTACTTTGAGTGACAATTTATCAATTCAAATATTGGATTATTATACATGGGAAATTCCTGATTCCGAAATAGGTCAAGGTTTATTGTTAAAGACGAATAGAGGAAGCATAAAAACTATTGTTCATCAATCACCACAACTACAAACAGATAAAGCTATTATATGGGTATGCGGTGCAAATGGAGGATTTGAAGGCCCTGCTAATGGGATGTATAGAACAATTTCAGAATCTTTAAAAAATACCATTAGATCTATAAGAATGGATTATCGAGAACCAAATGTATTAAGTGAATGTGCATTAGATATTTTATCAACTATAACTTTTTTAAAATCTTTAGGACATTCTCAAATAGTATTAGTTGGACATTCTTTTGGAGGAGCAGTAGTCATAACTGCTGCAGAATTTTCTGATTTAGTAATTGGAGTAGTGGCTTTATCAAGCCAAGGATACGGCACCTCTACAGTTGCTAATATTTCGCCTCGATCATTACTTTTACTCCATGGTGGTTCAGATACGCGTTTACCATCTGAAATTTCCGAAAAGATATATTTATATGCAAAAGAACCGAAAGAAATAAAAATTTTTCCGGGAAATAGTCATGGCCTACGAGAATCTTCTGATGAAATTACATTGTTTGTAAAAAATTGGATTCTTAACATATTGGAATAAAATTCAAATAATTATTATAATTATACATATAGGATTTACAATTAAGCTATGTTAATAAACCCCACAAAATTTATAGCCAATTATTTAAACCAGATTTCTGTAGGTTATTTAGTTGTTTCATTTCCAGATGGTTCTAAAAAATCTTTTGGCGATATAAGTTCTGACCTACAAACAGAATTACATATTCGAGATAATACCCTTTTAAAAAATTTATTATTTCGAGGTGAAATAGCCTTAGGAGAGGGATATATAAATGGTTTATGGGAATGTGATAATATTGCTAATCTACTTAAGCTATTTGTTTTAAATTTCAAACAAACAGGAAGATTAAAACCAAAATTTCAAGGAATATTCACTTTATTAGACAAAATTTCTCATCGATTTAAAAGAAATACAATTACTAAAGCTAAAGATAACATTTCAGCACACTATGATTTAGGAAATGAATTTTTTCAAACATTTTTAGATAAAAATATGGTTTATTCATGTGGTTTATTTGAGAAAGCTGACGATTCTCTAGAAGTAGCTCAAAAAAATAAAATACAAGAGATTATAGGGCAAGCAAGAATACAATCAGGCCAGAGGGTATTAGAGATTGGTTGTGGATGGGGGGCTTTTTCACTGACATTAGCTCAACAAATGGATGTTAGTATTACTGCAATTACTATATCAGAAGAACAGTATCATTTTGTTAAGAAACTTGTAGCAGCACATGAATTAACAAATCGTATTGAAGTCAAATTAGAAGACTATCGAAATTTAGCAGGGCAATATGACCGAATAGTTTCTATTGAAATGCTTGAAGCTGTTGGACATGAAGGGTTAACTGATTTTTATACACAATGTAGTAATTTATTGAGTGACGATGGTTTGTTATCAGTTCAAGTAATTACTATGCCTGATTCCCGTTATGAAAGTTACAGAAAAAATGTCGATTTTATTCAAAAGTATGTTTTTCCTGGGGGGCATTTACCTTCTTTAGGAGCACTTAATCATGCTTCATCAATACAAAATTCTTTTTCTCTTCAAAACATGAATAATATTGGCATACATTATGCTAAAACATTACATTCATGGAATCAAAACCTACAACAAAATAAACAAAAAATTGTTGAACTTGGCTATCCAGAAAGATTAATTAAAATATGGGAATATTACTTTGGTTACTGCCAAGCAGGATTTGAGACGTATTTATTAGATAATTTACAATTGGTATATTCGAAATAAGGAAAAATATGTGGTATGAATATTTTCTTGATAGGGGTTTAATTCCATTTCCGTTAGTTAGATATTTTATTAATAGATTAAATGGTCGAACTTATTACAAATTAAAAAATATTACAGAAGAGGATCGAAAAGTATTTTCCGAATTAATTTCAAAAGGGCCTATAGCCTATGATACTGAAATTGCAAATCAACAACACTATGAAGTCACCTCGGAATTTTTTCAATCGATTCTCGGTTCACATTTGAAATATAGTTCTTGTTACTGGGATGAGTCGACAAGTAACCTTGATGATGCAGAGATTAAAATGCTAAATGTGTATATAGAGAGATGCGAAATTCAAGACGGATTATCAGTATTAGATTTAGGGTGTGGTTGGGGGTCGGTTACTTTATATTTAGCGCAAAAATTCCCTCATTCGACTTTTACATGTATATCTAATTCTGAGACACAAATAAATTATATAAAAAATATAGTTGATGAAAAACAATTAGAAAATGTAATTGCAATAAAGTCAGATATTAATGAATTTAATCCACAAGAAAAATTTGACAGGATAATTTCAATTGAAATGTTTGAACACATGAATAACCTACAAGAACTATTACGTCGTATTTCTCTCTGGATGACTCCTGATGCTATTTTATTTATTCATGTATTCAGTCATAAAGATACTCCTTATTTTTTTCTCGATGAAAAATCTTGGATGGCAAAACATTTTTTCCGTTCTGGTATGATGCCTAGCTATGATTTGTTTGATAATTTTTCTGAAGAATTATTATTACAGGAATCATGGTTAATTAATGGAACCCATTATCAGAGAACTCTTGATGAATGGGAGAAAAAGTTACTTAGCAATAAAGAAAAGATATTAAAAGTCTTTCAAAAGGATGTTGGTAAAAAACATTCTTTAATTCTTTGGCGAAGATGGCGCATCTTTTTAGCAGCATGTTCTTCCCTATTTGGGTTTAATGCAGGAGATGTTTGGTTTGTTGCTCATCACAAATTCCGTTTGAGAGAAAACGGATGAGTAAAATTGCGATTATAGGATCTGGTGTATCAGGTTTAACGGCTGCATATTTGTTGAATAAGAAACATGATGTGTATTTATATGAACAAAATCAATATTTCGGGGGCCATACAAATACTATTTCTGTTCAAGAAAATCCCAAATCATCAGTCAATATCGATACTGGGTTTATTGTATTTAATTCAAAAAATTATCCTCTATTTTTATCACTCTTAAATAGTTTAAAAGTTCCATATTTTTTATCTGATATGTCTTTTGCATATTATGATCCGAAAAGATCATTAGCCTATTGTGGTGGACGTGGAATATATAGTTTACTTGGTACGTTTAAAAATATATTTAATATTTCTCATTTGCAATTTTTATTAGGTATTAGAAAATATTCGCGCAAAATGGTTAAGGACCAAAAGGTCGGTTTAACAAAAAATAAAACTTTATTTGAATATTGTTCTGAATTTAATGTTCCTCAGAAAGTTGTAGATGATTATTTTATACCTATAGGCTCTGCTATTTGGTCTTCACAAATTCATGATATTAAACAGTTTCCTGTCGATGCATATATAACATTCTTCCAAAACCATGGTTTGTTATTTGAAGACAGTCCACCAATATGGTATTCAATTGAAGGAGGTTCCCAACGTTATGTTCAAAAGATAATTAATCTTTTGGGTAACAATGCTTATCTATCCTCTAAGATTAATTCAGTAGTTCGTTTTTCCGATCACGTAGAAATCGGATTAGATAATGGCCATAAATATAATTATGACAAGGTGGTTATAGCTACTCATGCAAACCAAGCAATTAAAATGTTACAAGAACCTACCAAGCTTGAAAAAAAACTTCTTTCAGTTTGGGAATATAGTGAAAATGATACAATACTTCATAGTTATGATAGATTTTTACCACAGAATGATAGATTGTGGGGATCATGGAATTTTTTACAAAGAGATAATGATAATTCGATAGTTACATATAATATGAATAGGCTTCAATCATTAAATTCTAATACTCAATACTTAGTCACATTAAATTCTGATATAGAAATCCCTGAGAAATATATACATTACAAAACTAAATATACACATCCTAGATATACACAAGAATCAATGAGTACTCAAGAGCAACTACCATTATTAAATGGTGTAAATAATACATATTTCTGTGGTAGTTATTTTGGATATGGTTTTCATGAAGATGCAGTTAAGTCAGCTGTAAATATTGTCACAGAAATTGATGGATCTTATGAATTCTAAAATAATGTTCGGTCATTTAATGCATACACGAAAAAAAATTCATCAATTTAGATTCCGTCATTATTTTTTTGCTCTTGATCTGGATGAGCTTGAATCCTTAAGTAAGCATAAATTATTTGGATGGAACAAAGGATGGTTTTTTTCTTTTTTAGATCAAGACTATCTTGGACAAACCACTGGTTCTATAAAATCAAAACTAAACTCTCGATTATCACATTTGGGTATTGATATAGAAAAATTAACTATTTTACTTGTTACTACACCCAGATTTATGAAACATACATTTAATCCAGTAAATTTTTACTATTGTTATACAAGTACAAAAAAATTAGAAAAAGTTATTATTGAAGTAAATAATACTTTTGGAGAAGCTCATTTATATGTTCTAGATAATCTAATTGAAAAGAATGGATACTTTATAGATTCCCATGCTAAGTTGTTTCATGTTTCACCAATGAATAATATGGAGGGGGTATATACTTTTTATTTTACCGACATTCTTAATACCAATCATTTAGATTTAGGTATCAATTTACACTATGAGGAAACACCTTTTTTTACAAGCAGATTCATTGGCAATGCAAAAATCTTTAGTGATAAATCGTTATTGTGGCTAGGAATTAGATATACTTTAAGTACTTTTTTAGCATTACCGAGAATATTAATACATGCTGGAATATTACATTACATTAAAAAATTACCAATTTTTTCTAAACCAGATCCGTCTAGCGAAATGACATATACTTCGACATATAAACCGTATATCAATGAGTTTAAAAAATAATGTTAAGCAATCTCACTCAGTACATAAAATCCGTCTGTCCATGTAGGTTCAGTTTCAAGATGTTCCATCATTTTTAAAAATGATTCATGTTGCTCAGGTCTATTTGCATTAGCAACATAAGCGTCTTGGCTTTCAAAAACAGCTACACCAATCCATTCGTCTTTTTCATCGGGATTCATTACAAACCATGCGACCATGCCTTCAGGTTTTGGCTCATTCGAATTAAAAGTTTTTGTTAATTCTTCTTCATGTCCTTTTTTTACACGTAAATTAAATATTGAACCGTAATACATTTTTTGCTCCTTTAATTTAGGTTAGGGCTTTTTGTAAATCAATATTTGAAGTAAGCCATAATTTAAGTTTTTGTTTTATAAATGATTTAATCCCAGGTAGTGGAGCGACTTTTGAACCAATTCCAAGAGCTTCAAGAATAATTTCACCAACAAGCCCATGGCAACCTCTAAAAGATTTAATCAATTGAAAAAGCTGTGCACGAGGGAATTTTTCTAGATATTTCAATTCTTTTCCGTTGCTCATTCCAAATACAACTCTTGCTATAAGAGAAGGATCGTCAGAGATTTGTTGTACATGCGTAATAATTTTCTTTAAGAGGTTTGCTACACTTCCGCCCATTAAAGGAATCCATTGTTGAGCTTTACTTTCGTATTGAGAAACTAATTCGATTTTATTTGCAGGCATTTCAAAGTGAGCTACTGTGAAAAGACATGGTTCTAATAATCCAGGATCGTCTTCAAGTTGCAATGCAGTCATGTCTCTGTATTGAACAGTATGAAGCGCTTCTCTACCTTTTACTTTTTGAAGAATCTTTTTTGCATTTGAACCGGTAGGGAAAAGAGAGGCTTGAAGTTCATACCAATAATCTGTTATACATTCCTGAAATAAACCAAATGTCGTTAATTGGACTGGCATCAACCCAGCTTCATGATTTTCTTTGTAACTTGTTTGTTCATCAGCTTCTTTTAGCATAAGATCTAGTTCATGTTCAGTATAACCAAAGTTCATAAGAATCTTTTTATGGGGATCAGCGTGGCCAAGTTCATCAGGTACCCAGAATCCATTTATATATGTTCTTAACCAGTCTGCGTTGTATAAATCTGCACCCAATCTAAATGCTTCAGCATATTGTTCAGTTAGAGATTCAGTTATCATTGAGAGTTTGAATGTATCTATAAAGTATTCTTCAGAGAATCCTGGTTTATATGAAAGTTGGTTTCTATCAACACAGTCTTCTAAACTCATGGAATCATATTCTGTCATGAAGCCACTAGTATTATTTAGCTGACTTTCAGCAAAATCATTAAGAATTTTATTTGTTTTTTCTGATAACTTATTTATCATCTTAAACAACGAATATTATTTTTCTGTTATTGTATTATTATACCAAAATATTATGTTTAATATGTGAATTTATTTTTTGTGAAGGTGGAAATTAATGAATGAAGAGGAATTAAATAGGTTATATGAATTATTAGATGCTTCATATACTGCTAATTGTATGTTAATTGGTAATGAATTAGCAGGTTCAAATGAAAAAATTGCTTTGTTTTCTTCATTTGCAACTGGAGGATTTTTTCTTGCTCGAAATATTCATCATTTGGAAGAAATAGATCAACTAATCAAAGACAATATAGGAATTAATTTAATTTCCCAAGTTTCTGAATTGTTATCGTGTTATTCAATTATTATTTTTGCCTTAAGAAGTCCTGATAAAAATCGTGGTAGAGAATTTTTTAACGAATTTATAGAAATTTTTGAAATGAATAAAAATAAACCAAAATTATCATTATTATTTGATCAAGCAGATCACGAGATTTCAACTAATACAATTTCAAATCAAGCTATGCGTTTTGTATTAATTACGGATATTATTAAAGAGGTTTTTACGACTAATTCTGTTATTGAATGGGGTGATATAAAAATACCATTAGAATTTGATTCATCTATCAACAAAGATATAGAAGATTATGATCAATTTGCAAATTACTGGATAGCTATGGAAGAAGAATGCTTTGAATTAGTATTAGAGGGTATAAAGGAATTCCAATCTGATAATGAATAAGCTACTTTTTTTGCTCAGGTTGTTTAAGAATCCAAAATAAGAATGTCGAGATTATATATATTCCACACATAAATTGCATCGCCAACACATAATCTCCTTGTTTATCTGCTAACCAACCTGTTAATAATGGACTCACAGCTGACATAATGCTTTGAATCATGGTAACACCTCCACGTAAGCTACCATAATTTTTTCTTCCAAAAAATTGTCCAACCAAAGCCCAGCCAATTGAATTACTAGACATTGCTATACCAAAAAAACAAACAAAAATAATACCAGTTACAATTCCATTTGGCCCATAAAGTATAATTAATGTTGAACCGATTCCTGCAAGCATAGCTAGCCCAGCAACTTTTGGCCTAGACCATCTGTCAGATATAAAACCCATAATTAATATTGCTGGAATACGTGCAAATGAAGCAGCTGGTACAAGAATAGCTGCAGCAATTTGTTCCTCTATACCTCTTGAAACTAAAATTGGTACCATGTGAACCATTATTGCTGATTGAGCTGTTAGTCTTAATCCTATAGCTATAGATAAAAGCCAATAAGTAGAAGATTGTAGTGCTTCTTTAATTCCAAAATCAATAAGATTTAATGGCTCATGATTATTTGATAAATCTTCTTCATCTTCAATATCAGCTTCGTGAGGTTTAGGTAATCTCATAAATAAAGACAATGGAATACCAATAACTAAAATAATAATTCCAGAAAATATACAAGCTACTCTCCAATTAAAAGAGAATATTATTTGAGCTATAACAAATGTTAATACTGTGCTTCCAATGGCTGAACCGACTGTGGACCAAGACATAGCAATTCCTAATCTCTTGCGAAACCATGCATTTATTGCAGCAGAGATACCATGATGTGGAATAGAAAAGCCAATTGTTAAAAATGTTAAAAAGGTAATAAGGAAAAACATATAAGTCGGCGCAATTCCAATTAAAATAAATCCAATACCACCGCTTAGAACTCCAGCTAATATTATTGCCTTAGGGCCATATTTATCTACTAAATAACCAGCAATAGGTCCTTCTAAACCACCTTCTAGACTGCGGATCGTAAAAGCTAGGGACATTTGGGTTTTAGTTAAATTAAATGTACGGCTTATAGGAAGAAAATAAGCCGACATGCCTGTATGATATAGACCGCCAAAAAGGAGCTGAAAAATAGCTGAAACTATTACAACTTTCCATCCATAATAATGGGTTTTTGGCTGTTCAGTACTTTTGTTTATTGTAGCCATTTGTACTTTCTTGTAAGACAGCCGAAAATGTAGATTCTATATTAAATACAGTTAAAAAACAAACTTATTATTGTATAATGCGAAATGTTGTAATTAAATAATATAAAACTAAATACATGAACAAAGGTCCTATTACATACTCATATTGGGTGGTTCCTGAAAAAGTCTTAGCAGGTGAATACCCCGGTAATCAAATGCGAAAAAGTGGAATATTTCGTGTGCTTAGAACGTTATTAGATCAATCTATAGCATTTATTAGGCACCCATTACAAGGTTGGCCTACTGAATATAAAAGGGTCAAAAAGCTTTTGAGCGCAGGTGTTACGAACTACCTTGATTTAACACAATCAGAGGAATTACTTCCATATGAAACATTATTGAAGAGAGAAGCAGAATTATTAGGTATGGTTGTAAATTACAAACGTGTTCCAATTAAAGACCAAAATATTACAACAATTGATGAGATTAATAAATGCATTTCATTCATTAATGAAAGTATACAATCTGGTAACAAAGTTTATATACACTGTTTACGAGGATTGGGAAGAACTGGAATGATAGTTGGTTGTTTTTTAGTTGATCAGGGATTAACTGGAAAACAGGCATTGAAAAAAATAACAGATCTTAGAAAAAGTCTTTTAAATTCAGTTTTGCCATCCCCACAAAATAAAAAGCAATCTGGAGTGGTAGAAAATTGGAAAAGTTAAGTGTAAATCAGATACATTTTTTTGATAATATGGTATAGTTTCAATGCTGTTTATGTTTTTACATTTTGACGTTTTTGATTGATGGATTAATGATAATTAATAATGACAAAAAATTAGGTTTTGATGATGTACTAGTCATTCCTAAAGTATCTACAATTAATTCTAGAAAAGATGTGGATTTAGATACTAATATTAAATTTCCAAATTCAGGTCTTGATTGGAATGGTATGCCTATTATGGCATCTAATATGGATTTTGTAGGAACATTTGAAATGGGGATGGCTTTGCAAAATTTTCATGTAACCACTGCTGTTAATAAATTCTATTCTACAGATGAGTGGGTGAACGCAATTAATCAAGGATTAGATTTAAACTACAATTTTATAACTTTTGGTTTAGATAATATTGAACATATCCATCAAAAGATTTCAGATATATCTGCTAGATCAAATAAAAGTCCTTCAGTAGCTGTTTTTGATGTACCAAATGGGTATATTAAATCATTTTGTGAATTAATTTCTATTGCGAGAAAAGAATTTCCTGAATTAGGTATTCTTGCAGGAAATGTTGTTACACCAGATGGGGTTAAACAACTAATGGAATCTGGTGCTGATGGGGTAAAAGTAGGTATTGGATCTGGTGGCGTTTGTAGCACATCTGCAACCACAGGTGTTGGTTATCCTCAATTAGCTGCCGTAATTGAATGTTCTGAAGAGGCAAAAAAATCCAAAGGATTTATCATATCTGATGGTGGGATTAAAACATCTGGAGATATAGTAAAAGCTTATTCTGGAGGTGCAGGATTTGTAATGTTGGGATCAGTTCTCGCTGGACATGAGGAAGGTAAGGCATCTCTAATAACCAAAGATGGAAAGTTTTACAGAAAATTTTATGGTATGAGTTCAGGAGAAGCTATGACTAAACATTATGGTGGAGTAGCAAATTATAGAGCTCCAGAAGGTATATCGATATTGGTAGAAGATCGAGGTAGTGTTGAGAATACTGTAAATCAATTATTGGGTGGAATTCGTTCTGCTTGTACTTATATAAACGCAAAAAACATTAGTGAAATTTTCGAGAAATCTACATTTATTACAGTGTAATTTAGTCCGCTAATTGATTCAAAGATTCATCAAACTCAGCAGGTGTATTAACTAAGTAACCAATATTGTTCAAACCTCTCATTAATCCTTTATCGTCCATACCGTAGCCAACTAACCAATGATCATTTTCTAAGGTAAAACAGGTATAATCTGGGCTAATATCTGTTGATCTTTTAGCAACTTTATCAACTAGTACTGCTACTTCCACAGTACTTTCTGTTATTGCATGAATTATATTTTTTACTATTGATAGTGTGATTCCAGTATCTAAAAGATCATCAATTAGTATACTTGGGGTACCTTTTGTAAATTTGGTTTCATAATCGCTAACATGGATAACCTCCGGCTTATCTGGGTTGTATGAATATTCATAAGCGCTTGCAATTATTGGATTAACTAACCATTTTTGGGGATTTAAAGATTCTAACTCAATCATAAGTTTTGTTCCAAAAACTATTCCTCCTGTAAGTACAGGTATCAAGTTTACTATTGGTTCATTTTGCCATTTAGTGTCAATTTCTTTAGCAATGAGCTTTATGTTTTTTTCTATGGTTTTTTCATCCCATAATATTTCTAAATCTTTCATACAATTATCCATTCTTTTTGTATGTTATACCTAATGCTTGAGGTTGGTTCCCTAGAATGAGTACTTTTAAAGGTTTTGGTAACCATTTACCTTCATTTTGATTGGCAATTTGTATTAATACAAGAGTTAAAATCATTAATGGGAAGGGGATAAGTGGTAATATTTGAGATAATCCAATTGTTACGGTTTGTAATTTTAGTGCTATTACTTGTAGTGCACTAAAACCATATACTCCTAAAGACGCACGAATAGGATTCCAGCCACCAAATATAACGATAGCTAAAGCTATCCATCCATAGTTTATTGTATGTCCTTCAGACCATCCATATTTTGCATGTAAACTAAATGCAGCTCCACCAATACCAATAAGCATACCGCCTAATGTAGAATAGATTAACCTTGTATATAAAACATTAATACCTCTGGCATTTGCAGCTTCAGGATTTTCTCCAACAGATCTAAGGTTTACTCCAAGTTGAGTTCTAAATAAGAAAAACCAAGAAGCAGGTATAAGTAATATTGAGGAAATAACTAATAAATTATTATTGAATAATGTTGGGCCAAGGTAAGGTATTTCATTAAGCAATGGAATTGTTATTCTATCAAGATATGGCCCTGGAATTCTGACAAATGATTGACCTAGAAAACTGCTTAGTTTCCACAAAAAGATCGTTAATATAAATCCAATAGCAATTTGATTTATATATAAATTCATATTTACTATAACTATAAAAAATGCAATCATTCCACCTAATAAAGCTGCGGCTATTACTCCAATAAGTAAAGAAGTTGTTGTAACTGTTACTGCAAAAGCCGCAAGAGCAGTTATTAAAAGGGTTCCTTCCATTGATAAATTAACAATACCGACTCTTTCAGTAATTGTTTCTCCAATTACTGCAAATATTAAAGGGCTAGACATAGCGATTATTGTGACAAATGATGCTTCGAAATTTTCCATTATTTAGCAACCTTATTATTAAAACGATTGACTAACAGCATATCAATTTTACTTGCTTTGATAATTAGCCAAGATAATACAAATACAGATTCAATAATATATGGAAAGCTTGAATCAAGTCCTAGTCTAAGTTGTAATTGAATTCCTCCTACCATAATGCTTCCAAATACAGTACTAACTAAAATAACTGTGAAAAGGTTTCTTCCAGCTATAAGTGCAATTAGTATGCCTAAGAATCCATAACCGCCTGAGATATTAGGGACTAATTTGTGATAAATACTCATAGCTTGAATTGATCCCGCTAATCCTGCAATGGCTCCTGTGATTAAAAATGCAATACAAATATATTTAACTGAATCAATTTTAAATCGCATTGTTGCATCTTTGTTTGCTCCTGTTGCTATTAAGCGTAGCCCCATTGATGTTTTATTTAATATGAAATATAAAACAAATATTACTGTCGAAACAATAATTAGCGGCCCAATTGGGAAGTTACTACCCTCAATACCAGGCATCCAGGATTGTGGAGGAAACAAATCAGTACCTCCAGTGGATGCGATACCTGCTCTTTTCCATGGCCCAATTACCAAATAAACAATTAATCCTGCAGCAACAAAATCTAGGCCAAGTCCCCCAAAAATTTCATGTACATTAGCTTTAGTTTTTAATAAACCGCATACTAATCCTAGGAAAGCTCCAAATGATGCACCAGCTAATAATTGAAAAAGAGGGGCAAAATCATTTTCTCCAATGGTTGTTCTGGCAATGAAAGTTGCTCCTATGGCTCCAAATAGTACTTGGCCTTCAATACCAATATTCCATAGACCAGTACTAAAAGTTATAATAAGAGCAAGTCCTGCTAAGCACATAATAGAAGTAATTAAGAGCGTTCTAGAAAATTTATCAAAGTTACCGAATGCGCCTTCAAAGATAGTTAGATATATTTCAATGGGTGAAGATTGCAATAATAGCAACACTACCGAAACTACTGTTATAGCAAGGATTATACTGGTTATGTTTTGTACTATTGATCTAATCATTATCTACCTGATATTTTTTGCATTGTCAGTTCTCTTGGAAGTTCTTTTTGAGTTCCATGAGCAACAATATCATCGTTATAAAAACAGATAATATAATTTGCGTAGCTGTAAATTTCATCAAGATCCACCGAAGAAAAAATTGTGATTACTTTTTCTTCTCTGGACTCTATTAAATTTGACCAAATATATCTTGCTGATTGAATATCTAATCCTCTAGTAGGTTGTTCTAACAGTAAAACTTGGGTTTCTTTGGGTATTAGTGAAAGCATTAGTCTTTGTTGATTACCTCCAGAAAGGTTTTGAGCTAAAGAGTTAGGTGTTCCTCTGATACCGTATTCTTCTATAAGATTTTCAGATATTTTTCTGATATTTGGCCAATTTATTACCCCATTAGTATCATGTATAAGAGCTACATGTTGCATAATATTCATATCCGAGAACAATCCTTTTTCAAGTCTGTCAGCAGGCACATAGGTGATAGCATTTTGATTAATGTGTGAATTGGTTTCTGTAAGAATTTTAGTAGAATAATTTGTTTTTGTAATAAAACTTTGGATAAATGAATCTGCGCCAGAGCCTTGTAATCCAGCTATACCTACGATTAAATTTTGATTTAATTGTAAATTTTCCGTAGTTTTTAATTGATTGTTTTTAGTTACTTCTATTGTTATATTTTGCGAATTTTCGGAATACAAGTTAAATGAATTTTGTATGTATGATTGCTCGCCAAACATAAGATTAACTAACTCATTAGGGTCGATTGGTAATGATACTGTTTGGGTTGCCTTTCCATTCTGCATAATCGTTGCTTTAGAGCATATTTCTAATATTTCTTCAATTTTATGAGAAACCAAAATTATACTATATCCATCATTTGCTAAAGTACGAAGAGTATTAAAAACTTTTTCTTTTTGTTCGAGAGAAAAACCACTAGTAGGCTCATCTAAGATAATTATTTTTGTTCCTTTTTCAAGAAGACGAATCAATTCTAACTGTTGTCTTTCACCAATGGATAAGTCTTTGATCAGTGAATTGGGTTTGATATCCCAATTGAATTGTTTTGAATATAATTCAATTGTTTGTTCTATCTTGGGTTTTGATAGAAATATTTGATTATTATGGGAGCCAGCTATAAAACTTTCTAACACGGTGAAATTTGAAAAATCTAATGGATCTTGACCTAAGATACCAATTCCTTGTTCAGTTGCATGGAGAGTGGATCCAAGAGCAATAGGGTTGTCATTGATAGATATAGTTCCATTATCTGGTAATAATTGCCCAGATAATATTTTGATAAGAGTAGATTTTCCAGCACCATTTTCACCAATGATCGCATGTATAGTACCTGAATCTATAGTAAAACTAATATCATCATTAGCCTTAATTTCGCCAAATTGTTTGCTAATATTTTGAAATTCTATTTTCATGATGGTTAAAGAGAAAAGGCGATTTCAATTTTTTGACAATCGCCTTTTCTATATATAAATATCTTAACTATTTCTTTTAAGCACTATCTCCAGTCATTCCTTCTAACAACTGTGGTGTATACCAAATATCTTTTAAGGTTGGATATGAACCAGCTGCAACAAAATTAGTACCATCTTGGTAATTGATAGGACCTTTATATAAGGTAGTAAGATCTTTATCAAATGATTCAATTATGCTCTCAAGTTTACCTTTTGATGTATCCGATAAGGCATCCCCGAAAATAAATCCAATCGATGAACTATCTTTGTCGTTAAAATCATCCAAGTTTGGTCCCACCCAATTGAATTCGGCTTCAAAGTGGTCGTGGGAAACGTCCTCAGCGACTTCTAAATAGGCGGGTCCCCAGTTAAAGTAAGGTACACCTAAACAGACCTTTGGAGCGAGTTCGCAAGCACCTTCGTAGTCATAACCAACCACCAGTACATCTTCTCCTGCGGCTGCTCTCTTGTCAGTTTCTATTAAAGCTTCTGGTGTATCAATATGTGAAATAACAACATCAACACCTGAATCATAAAAATCATTCACGACTACAGTAGGATCTAAAGTAACGCCAGGTATATGGAACCAAAATCCAATCCATTTTACTTGGAAGTTCAAATCCCCAGCTGCAACATTTTTTGATGCCCAGCAATCTTTTGCTCCAAGGTATGCTGCATTTGTTAATCTTCTTGTTTCGTCATTGATCAACGGGCCGAGGAATCCAATATTACCACTTTTTGATTCTAATGCTGCTGCACATCCTGCTAGATATTTACCATATTCCATTTGCGGCATAATGTTACCGAGGTTTTTTAGATTTGGTTTATATGCTTTTCCATCTGCCCAAGCACTATCACCAGACGACCAGATCATTGTTACATCAGGGTGTGCTTCAGCTGCAGCAAGTATTCCATCTTTCATATCGTCTGATGTGGCAAAAATTAATTCTGCTCCTTGATCAATCATATCTGCAGCAACTTGTTCAACAGTGGTGTTAGGAGAATCAGCTGGATTGATGAAGTCAGCGACAATCATCTCTGCTCCTAATTTTTCTTCAATGTAAGCTCCACCTTCAAAGTGAGCTTGGGACCATCCTTTGTCATCTCTAGGTCCTACGAGAATCATTCCGAACTTTTCAATATCATGGTGTCCGGCATGTTCATCCTTGGAATGTTC